>NZ_CAWNZT010000341.1:0-11455 GCF_963878965.1 Aeromonas sp. HMWF015
CTATGGATGGGCCTGATTCTTGCCCAGTCAAGATTAGATTTTAAAGTTATCGATAACATCTTAAAAAAAATAGAACATAGAGGAATTTCTGAATCAGACGCCAATTTTTCAAGCATGATATCAGCAACTGTCCTTGAAAATCTTTGGGATGGACTTAAAGAAAAAGAAAAAATTATATTAAGAACGTTATCCATATGCAATGTCTCCGAATCAGAAGAGGATTTATCTAAAATAGTTGAAAGAAAAATCAATTTCAATCAGTACACAAAAGCTATTCGTGCATTAAAACACCTAAACCTAATAATATCCAAGGAAAGTGAAGGTTATATCGAACTTCACCCTCTAGTTAAAGAGTTTATAAAAGGAAAATATGACAGAAAAGAGCAAGAAAGTTATATAACGCTATATGTTAACTATCTAAATGGATTTATTTTATTAATAAAGCAGCGTTTTGGGCATGTCCTTCCACCTGATGATATTGACCTAGTATCAAAAAAGATAGAAGTGCTTATCAATGCAGATAAAGTCAACGATGCAATAACTGAATTAAGACTGGTATGTGAGAGCTTTTTTATTTCAGGATACTGTGAGGAATACTTAAGACTATCAGACTCAACACTTCAAAGAGTCATATGGACACACAAAAAAATAAATGACATTCAAGGATTCTTTGATTTTATCGATTCATTTTTTACACGTGCGGTTGAATTTGGTCGAGATGACCTGTTTGATAAATACATGCTCAAGTTCACTCAACTTTTTCAAACCCCTGATAAAACAATGATTTTATCTAAGTCTGCATTATGTCACAAACATTGGATTAATTCAGATTATAAAAATGCCATCACGTATGGGAAAAGCGCTTCCGATTTAATTGATGTTCTAGGTGAAAACGATGTTTGGTCTGGGAAGCATAGGTACCATCTCTCATTACGAGACTCACAAATCAATGCAAACGTTGACCTTGCAATTAAATTTTTCTGCAACGATAAAACCATTGAAGAGATGTGCTCTAAAATAATCCACGATAACCTTTCATCAGCATATGGAAATGTAGGAAGATGTTTGTTCTATCTGGGTGACCGAGACTCCGCTCTTTTACTATACTGTAAATCATTTAAAATCTTCTCTTCCGACAATCCAAAGTATTTTGAGAAACACAATATTGGCTACGCATCTAAATGGATATATGAGGTTTTATTAGAACAAGGGTGAGTACCAAGGTTCACTTTACTTTTTACTACATGCAAGAAATACGTGGAAGGATGATTTACCAGGGGAGTCAAATAAAATAGAAAGGTACATCTCCGACATTCCTTATAGTGTAGCGACACAATCTATTATTAGTTTAGAATCATGGCAAATTACAAAGTATTGCAAAGATTGGGTTGACTCATATTTAAATAGAACTTAAAAATACGCCGCCTTTAGCGGCGGCATTTTCTATTGGCACATAAAAACCTGATTAATAAAAACAGAGTCAGCCCAATTATATATACTGTTAAACCTATTCAATAGGTATATTTCTGGCTATTATATAATCGTTATTTTCGTATTTTTCATACATTGAATAACATTATTCTTCTCTGCAAAGCTATTAATCTGAGTAAAACTTACCACAATACTGATGTTGAAACAGACAATATAGAAACATACCTAGCTCAGTGGAGGACTGGTAAAAATCACTCAACCGCGCTCGGCGTGTTGATAAGACAGCTTGATGACGAAACCTTCACTGGTCGCAGCATGGAATCAAATTTTTACGCAAACGATTGAGAAAAGAAAAGACGCCGCAAGGGCGTCTTTTTTGCATTTTTATGCTCGATGGGCAGAAGGGCGTGTGCCGCTTATTCCCATTCGATGGTTGCAGGCGGCTTGCCGGATACGTCGTACACCACGCGGGAGATACCGTTGATCTCATTGATGATGCGGTTCGATACGTGACCGAGGAAGTCGTACGGCAGGTGAGCCCAGTGAGCGGTCATAAAGTCGATGGTTTCGACGGCGCGCAGGGCAATGACCCAGTCATATTTGCGACCATCGCCCATCACGCCAACGGAGCGCACCGGCAGGAACACGGCGAACGCCTGGCTGACCTGGTTGTAGAGGTCGGCTTTGCGCAGCTCTTCGATAAAGACCGCATCGGCGCGGCGCAAGATATCGCAGTACTCTTTCTTCACTTCGCCAAGGACGCGCACGCCCAGACCCGGGCCCGGGAAGGGGTGACGGTAGAGCATGTCGTAGGGCAGACCCAGCTCGAGGCCGACGCGGCGCACTTCGTCTTTGAACAGTTCGCGCAGCGGCTCGACCAGACCCATCTTCATCTCTTCCGGCAGGCCGCCGACGTTGTGGTGAGACTTGATGACGTGGGCCTTGCCGGTCTTGCTGGCAGCGGATTCGATAACGTCCGGATAGATGGTGCCTTGCGCCAGCCACTTGGCGTTTTTCAGCTTTTTCGCTTCATCATCAAACACTTCGACGAAGACGCGGCCGATGATCTTGCGCTTGGCTTCCGGCTCGTCAACACCGGCCAGAGCAGAGAGGAAGCGCTCTTCCGCTTCAACCTTGATGATGTTGAGACCAAAGTGGTCACCAAACATCTCCATCACCTGCTCGCCTTCGTTCAAACGCAGCAGACCGTTGTCCACGAAGACGCAGGTCAGGCGATCGCCGATGGCGCGGTGCACCAGCATGGCAACCACGGAGGAGTCGACACCACCGGAGAGACCGAGGATCACTTCATCGTCCCCCACCTGCTCGCGGATGCGGGCAACGGCGTCGTCGATGATGGTGGCCGGGGTCCAGAGGCATTCGCAGCCACAGATGTCTTTGACGAAGTGCTCCAGCATGCGGGCACCCTGACGGGTGTGGGTCACTTCCGGGTGGAACTGCACGCCGTAGAAGCGCTTGGCTTCATTGGCCATGGCCGCGTGGGGGCAGGTCGGGGTCTGGGCGATGGTGGTGAAGTCGGCCGGAATGGTAGTGACCTTGTCACCGTGGCTCATCCAGACATCCAGCAGGGCATTGCCGTTGTCGGCGATGGCATCTTCGATGTTGCGCAGCAGCGCGCTGCTCTTGCCAGCTTCGCCCAGCACTTCCACCTTGGCGTAACCGAATTCACGCTCGGTGGAGGATTGCACCTTGCCACCCAGCTGCTCGGCCATGGTCTGCATGCCATAGCAGATACCGAACACAGGGACACCGGCGTTGAACACATACTCGGGGGCGCGCGGGCTGCCCGCTTCGGTGACGGACTCGGGGCCGCCGGAGAGGATGATGCCGCTCGGATTGAATTCGCGGATCTGCTCTTCGGTTACGTCCCAGGCCCACAGTTCGCAGTAAACGCCGATTTCGCGCACGCGGCGGGCGATCAGCTGGGTGTACTGGGAACCGAAGTCGAGGATAAGGATACGGTGCTGGTGAATGTCTTTAGTCATTTTATTCCTGCATCAGGCTGATGTTGTCACAAAGGGCACGGGATAAAAAAAGGGTGGAAAAACGGGGCGCAGGGCCCCGTTTTATCAGCCCATCCGATAGTTGGGGGCTTCTTTGGTAATGGTCACATCGTGGACGTGGGACTCTTTCATCCCGGCGCCGGAGATACGCACAAATTCAGCTTTAGTGCGCATGTCGTCGATGGTGGCGCTGCCGGTCAGGCCCATGGAGGAGCGCAGGCCGCCCATCTGCTGATGGATGATCTCTTTGAGGCGACCCTTGTACGGCACGCGACCTTCGATGCCTTCCGGCACCAGCTTGTCGGCGGCGTTGTCGGTCTGGAAGTAGCGGTCGCTGGAGCCTTTGGACATGGCGCCCAGGGAACCCATACCACGGTAGGATTTGAAGGAGCGACCCTGATAGAGCTCGATCTCGCCCGGCGCTTCTTCAGTACCGGCGAACATGGAACCTACCATGACGCAGCTGGCGCCCGCGGCGATGGCCTTGGCGATGTCGCCGGAGAAGCGGATACCGCCATCGGCAATCACCGGAATACCGGTGCCTTCCAGCGCATCAACGGCGTCGGAGATGGCAGTGATCTGGGGCACGCCCACGCCGGTCACGATACGGGTAGTACAGATGGAGCCCGGGCCGATACCGACCTTGACGGCGTTGACACCGGCAGCAGCCAGCGCCTTGGCGCCCGCGGCGGTCGCCACGTTGCCACCGATGATCTGCAGATCCGGATAGGCGTCGCGAGTGGCCTTGATGCGATCCAGCACGCCCTGGGAGTGGCCGTGGGAGGAGTCGATCAGCAGCACGTCTACACCGGCTTCTACCAGCGCAGCGACGCGCTCTTCGTTGCCAGCACCGGCACCAACGGCAGCACCGACCCGCAAACGACCCTTGTCATCTTTACAGGCGTGGGGCTTGCGCTCAGCTTTCTGGAAATCTTTAACGGTGATCATGCCCTTGAGTTTGAAGTCGCCGTTCACCACCAGCACTTTTTCGATACGGTGCTTTTGCATCAGGGCAACCACCTCTTCACGAGGGGCCCCTTCACGCACGGTGACCAGACGATCTTTCTGGGTCATGATCTGTTCAACGGTCTGGGAGAGGTCAATCACGAAGCGCACGTCACGGCCGGTGATGATACCGACCAGCTGATTGCCGTCAGTCACCACGGGGTAACCGGCGAAGCCGTTCTTGTGGCTCAGCTCCTTGATTTGGGCGATGGTCATGTCAGGGCGTACGGTGACGGGGTCAGTGACCACGCCGCTTTCGTACTTCTTGACCTTGCGCACTTCGGCAGCCTGCTGCTCGATGGACATGTTCTTGTGGATAAAGCCGATACCGCCTTCCTGGGCCAGTGCAATAGCCAGACGGGCTTCGGTCACTGTGTCCATGGCAGCGGAGATCATCGGGATGTTCAAGCTGATGGCGGAGGTCAGCTTGGTACGCAGATCGGCAGTATTGGGAAGAACTTCGGAGTGGGCGGGAACCAACAGTACATCGTCGAAGGTTAACGCTTCTTTGGCAATCCTGAGCATGGCAATATCTCACCGTTGAGGAAGTGGGGGTGTAAAATATTGCCGACGAAGTTTACTCACGCATTGGTCACTGGTAAAGAAGTTTTTTGAATTTTTTATGGCATAGCCCTCTTTTAGGCGACCAAAACGCCAAAAAACCAAGATTATCAGTACGAAAAGCGCCATTTCGGGGCAAAAGAGTTGGCTAACCGGTGATTTATGCAAAACTGGTAGGTGCCGACGCAGCGCAACCCCCATGCAACGGGATGATCGACAGGAGCTCAGGGGCAAGCGGCCTCTGACCACCCTCCCCTTGTTTTGTGTCCTTGTATTGTCTCTTGCACTCGCGGCAACCACTCGCACCGGTATCATTCTCCTCTCCATGCCCTTTGCTCGGTCTGGATAATAAATCTCACCCACTGAAATATATATTTTCAGTCACAACAAGGGTTGCCTTTCTTTAATATTTTCGCCCCACCATCCGCAGCAAGGTATTATCTTTATCCAGCAGATGATGTTTCAATGCCCCGACAATGTGCACCAACAAAAATGCCAGTATGATATATGGCAAATAAATATGGACTGTGTGAGCAATATCCCTAACGGATTCACTGAATGGAATCACATTGGCAGGATCATGGATATCTGGATTCATCGGGATAATAGACCAGCCAAATATCGCGACACCTCGGCCAGCCGCTGCGGAATAACAGAGACCGGACACAGGAATAAGCAGCGTTGAAATCAGCAAACCCCAGTGGATCGCCCTGGCTGCCAATGCCTCGTAAACAGGATATTGACGCACAGGCTCAGGCCACCCTTTAACAAGGCGGAGAATGGCGCGGGGCAGGATCAAGATCAGTGCAATCACCCCCAGAGATTTATGCAGGGCATAGAGATCCCATATTTCAAATTTCACCATCAGATAACCTACAAGGGTCAGGCCAATCATCAGCAAGGCAACCGACCAGTGCAGCAAACGGGTCGTCAAACTTAAGTGGGTTGAGGGATTCATAAGCTACTCCAAACAGGGGGGCGAGTGAACGCTGGTCAAGATGGTGGTGCCGTGAATATCAGCAGCACCTAAGAGATCAACGGCATCGAGGCAAGCCGTAACTTGGTCAGATGCAGGCAAGCGCGAGGGCTTTGTCGGGAGCCATACTGCCTGCCCGAATAAACGGCAGCGTTTCCAATCTTGCTTTTCTGCTGCTGACGCCTCCTGCTTAGCGCCCTCCCCCTGTTTCGGGTTAAGATAGCGGCCACCGTTTTATCCCGGCCACGCCGGAGCAGACCACAGGTACGCCATTGAACCGATTTACCCCATCCAGTGCGGCGAGCGGCCGCGAGCAGCAGGTCTTTACCGTCACCCGCCTCAACAGCGCCGTGCGCATGATCCTGGAGCAGGATCTGGGGCTGGTGTGGCTGACCGGCGAGCTCTCCAATCTGGCGATGCCAAGCTCCGGCCACTGGTACTTCTCCCTCAAGGACATGTCGGCGCAGGTGCGCTGCGCCATGTTCAAAGGCAACAACCGGCGGGTGGCCTTCCGCCCGCAGGATGGCATGCAGGTACTGGTGCAGGCGCGAGTCTCTCTCTATGAGCCGCGCGGCGACTACCAGCTGATCATCGAGTCGATGCAGCCGGCAGGCGACGGCGTGTTGGCGCTGCGCTTTGAGGAGCTCAAGCGCCGTCTCGGCGCCGAGGGGCTGTTTGACGAAAGCCGCAAGCGGCCGCTGCCCCGTGAGCCGCGGGCGGTGGGCCTTATCACCTCAGCCACCGGCGCCGCCCTGCACGATATGCTGACGGTGCTTAAACGGCGCGCGCCGGATCTGCCGGTCTTTATCTACCCGACTCAGGTACAGGGGAGCGCCGCCATCAGCCAGATCGTCGCGGCGATCGCCAAAGCGAACCAGCGCGCCGAGGTGGATGTGCTGATCGTCGGGCGGGGTGGCGGGTCGCTTGAAGATCTCTGGTGCTTCAACGAAGAGGCGGTGGCGCGCGCCATTGCCCACTCCGCCATACCTGTGGTGAGCGCGGTGGGCCACGAGGTGGATGTCACCATCAGCGACTTTGCCGCCGACTTGCGCGCCCCTACCCCGTCGGCCGCCGCCGAACTGGTGGCGCCGGACAATCAGGCCCGTATCCAGCGCCTCGCCCACCTCAAGCAGCGACTGCTGCAGGCGATGAGTCGCCAGCAGACCGCTGCCCGCCACGATTTCATCCTGCTGCAAAAGCGGCTCGACCATCAGGATCCGAAACGGCGGCTGGAGCAGCAGTCCCAGCGCCTCGACGAGCTCTCCACCCGTTTGCAGCAGCTATTGCGCCAGCGGTTGCATCAGGGAGAGCGGCGGCTCACCAACCTTGAGCTGCGCCTGCAGGGCAAGAGCCCGGAGCGCTTGCTGGCCGCTGGCAAGCGCCGCCACCAGCTGGCCGAGGAGCGGCTTCATGCCCTGATTGCCAAGCGCCAGGATCTGGCCAGCCACCGCCTCGCCATGCTCACCGCCCGCCTCGATGGGGTGAGCCCGCTCGCTACTCTCGGTCGTGGCTACTCCATCACTCGCACTGCGCGCGGTGAAGTCATTAGTCGCGCCGATCAGGTCAGCAGCGGCGACCAGCTCATCACCACCCTGGCGCAAGGGAGCTTGCAAGTACTGGTCGAGGAAATCATCAACGACTCAGCGCAGTAGATCGGCTGCGTCAGACCACCAGCCAGTCTGCTATTTAGCCCGGCTAATCGGCCAGTTAACCGACCAAAAAAAGGCCACCACCGCAAACACGGTGGTGGCCTTTTTCATCGTGGGTGCTGTCGCCTGCTCACCCCTTGGCGCGGCGCGCGACCAGAGTGAACTTGTAGTCATCGCTCTTGAAGAAGTTGCGACTGAACTCGAACACAGTGCCATCTTGTAGGAAGCCACGGGAGACCTTCTCGATAATGGGCTTGGCGGGATCGATACCGAGCGCCTCCACCACCTGCGCCGAGGGGAGCACCGGGATGATCTCCTGCTCGCTGCGGTCGATCACCAGCTGCTTCACCTCCTCGATGTAGTGGTACTTGGAGCCCTGCATCACCGCATAGCTGAGATCGGGGAAGAGGGCGAGCGGCATCCAGGTCTCCTCCAGCGTCACTGCGATCTGGCGAATAAAGCGCACCCGCTTGACGTAGTAGACCAGCGCCCCTTCCAGCAGATTGAGCCGCTCGGCCAGCTCGCTACTCGCCTTGATCACCTCGAAAGCGAGAATATCGCTGTGGGTCTCGGCCGCCGGATCGGTCACCTTCTCATAGAGGCTGGTGAGCTGATAGATGTCGTAGTTCACCTTCTCCTGCCGCACGTAGCTGCCGCTGCCCTGAATGCTCTCGATGACGTTGAGTTCGGTCAGCTGCTTGAGAGCCTGACGCACCGTCACCCGGCTCACCCCGAACTGCTCGCGCAACTCGGCTTCGGTGGGCAGAGCATCGCCGGGGGCCAGATCCCCTTGCGCGATCCACTGCTGGATAGTGTCTGCTATCTGGCGATACATGGGTTTTTTCGACACGAAAGGCCACCTCGTCGGCTCTGCGCCATGATAAATGGAAGAGGCGCCATTCTACCCCAGTTGCCCGGCAGACAAAACGGCTCGGCCTCATTTGACCTAACAAATCACTTTGAACAAACAATACAAAAACAATACAAATAACGAATTGTATGATACCACTCACAAAAATCAGTCGGCCGGTTTGTTAGCATCGCTGTCACTTTCACCATGACGGCTTGCTGGCAAGCCAACCTGACAGAGGATCATCATGAATCTGACCAGTCTTACCGGCCCCCATCTCATCACGTTGCAAACCCGGTTTGCCGATCGGGATGCGGCCATTCATGCCCTGGCTGATCGGCTCGATCAGGCCGGCAAGCTGCACGACAAGGCGGCCTTTCTGGCCGCGGTCATGGCCCGCGAGGCGCAGGGCCCCACCGCTCTTGGCGAAGGGCTGGCAGTGCCCCACGGCAAGTGCGATGCGGTGCGTGAAGCGGCCTTTGCCGTCGCGACCTTAAGCGAGGAGCTGGGCTGGGAGGGGATTGACGGCCCCGAGCCGGTCAACCTGATCTTCATGCTGGCGATCCCGACCGATCAGGCGGGCTCCACCCATATGCAACTGCTCACCACCCTCACCACCGCCCTGGTGGATGACGATACCCGCGAGGCGGTGCTGGCAGCCAAAAGTGCCGAGCAGCTGATGGCGCTGCTCGATGGTGAAGGGGATAGCAGCAAGCAACCAGCAAAAGAAGACAACTTAGATACAAATCAACCCACTGTGGTCTGTGTCACCGCCTGCCCGGCGGGGATCGCCCATACCTATATGGCCGCCGAATATCTGGAAAAGGCGGGGCGCAAGCTGGGCATTCGGGTACTGGTCGAGAAACAGGGCGCCAACGGCATCGAGGATCGCCTGCCGCAAGAAGCGCTCGATGCAGCGGTGGCCTGTATTTTCGCCGCCGAGGTGGCCATCAAGGAGCAGGAGCGTTTCGCCGGCATCCCCCGTATCGAGACGCCAGTGGCCGAGCCCATCCGCCATGCCGAACGGATCCTGAATGACGCGCTGGAAGCGGCCAAGGGTGGGCGCACCGCCCCGACTCCCAACACCAACCAGAGCGATGCCCCAAGCGGCAAGAAGGTGAGCCTCAAGACCGAGCTCAAGCAGGCGCTGCTGAGCGGTATCTCCTTTGCCGTGCCGCTGATCGTGGCGGGCGGTACCGTGCTCGCCGTCTCTGTACTGCTGGCCCAGATCTTCGGCTTGCAACATCTGTTTGATACCGAGAACTCCTGGCTCTGGATGTACCGAAAACTCGGCGGTGGCATGCTGGGCACCCTGATGGTGCCGGTGCTGGCGGCCTATACCGCCTACTCGCTGGCAGACAAACCGGCGCTGGGCCCGGGCTTTGCGGCAGGGCTTGCTGCCAACATGATTGGCTCCGGTTTTCTCGGCGGCGTGGTCGGTGGTCTTATCGCCGGTTACCTGATGCGCTGGGTCAAGCAGCATGTGCGCCTTAGCCCCAACTTCAACGGCTTTCTCACCTTTTACCTCTATCCGGTGATCGGCACCCTGGTGGCAGGCAGCCTGATGCTGTTTGTCATCGGCCAGCCGGTGGCCTGGCTCAACAACAGCCTCACCGAGTGGCTCAACGGCCTCTCCGGCACCAACGCGCTGGTACTGGGCGCCCTGCTCGGCTTTATGTGCTCGTTTGACTTGGGTGGCCCGGTCAACAAGGCGGCATACGCCTTCTGCCTCGGCGCCATGGCCAACGGGGTCTACGGCCCCTACGCCATCTTCGGCGCGGTCAAGATGGTTTCGGCCTTTACCGTCACTGCCTCCACCCTGCTGGCGCCGCGCCTGTTCCAGACCTTCGAGATTGAGACCGGCAAGTCGACCTGGCTGCTGGGGCTGGCAGGGATCACCGAGGGCGCCATTCCGATGGCTATCGAAGATCCGATCCGGGTGATCGGCTCCTTCCTAGCAGGCTCAGTCGTCACCGGCGCCATGGTGGGTGCCATGGGGATTGGTCTCTCTACCCCGGGGGCCGGCATCTTCTCCCTGTTCTTGCTCCACGATGGCGGCCACGGCGCCCTGATGGCTGCCGCCGTCTGGCTCGGTGCGGCGCTGGTGGGCACCCTTATCTCCACTCTGGTGCTGATCGGCTGGCGCCGTCACGCCATGCAGCGCGGCACCTATCAGGTGGTCGCCGCAGAGTAAGGCTCATCTTCACCACCGTTTTTTCAACAGACTATTTTTCCGCACGGCAGGCAAGGGCCGCCGTGCGTCAGCAAAGGATCATTGTCATGACAGTTTCACGAGTTCACATCACGCCGCACATGCACTGGGATCGGGAGTGGTACTTCACCACCGAGGAGTCCCGCATCCTGCTGGTCAACAACATGGCGGAGATCCTGGCGCGTCTTGAATCCGACCCTGACTACAAGTTCTATGTGCTGGACGGCCAGACCGCGGTGCTGGAGGATTACTTCGCCATCCAGCCCGAGAACAAGGCCCGGGTGAAGGCGCTGGTGGAGGCGGGCAAGCTCATCATCGGCCCCTGGTACACCCAGACCGACACCATGCAGGTGAGCGGCGAGTCCATCCTGCGCAACCTGCTCTACGGGATGCGCGACTGCCTTAGCCTTGGCGAGCCGATGAAGATCGGTTACCTGCCCGACTCGTTCGGTATGTCCTCCCAGCTACCCCACATCTTCAACGGCTTCGGGATCGATCGTGCCATGTTCTGGCGCGGCTGCTCCGAGCGCCACGGTACCGACAAGACCGAGTTCCTCTGGCAGAGCAACGACGGCAGCGAGGTGACCGCCCAGGTGCTGCCGCTCGGCTACGCCATCGGCAAGTACCTGCCAGAAGATGAAGCGGGGCTGCGCAAGCGGCTCGAATCCTACTTCGAGGTGCTGGAGAAGGCCTCGGTGACAAAGGATATCCTGCTGCCCAACGGCCACGACCAGATGCCGCTGCAAC
>NZ_CAWNZT010000341.1:11465-26195 GCF_963878965.1 Aeromonas sp. HMWF015
ATCTTCGCCATCATCGACAAGCTGCGCGAGATCTACCCCCAGCGTGAATTCCACATGAGCCGCTTCGAGCAGGTCTTCGAGCGCATCGAGGCGTGCCGCGACCAGCTTGCCACTCTCAAGGGGGAGTTCAACGACGGCAAATATATGCGGGTACACCGCACCATCTCCTCCACCCGGATGGACATCAAGCTGGCCCACGCCGCCATCGAGAACAAGATCGTCAACATCCTCGAGCCGCTGGCGAGCATCGCCTGGGCGCTCGGCTTCGAGTACCACCACGGGCTGCTGGAGAAGATGTGGAAGGAGATCATGAAGAACCACGCCCACGACAGCATCGGCTGCTGCTGCAGCGACAAGGTGCATCAGGAGGTGATGACCCGCTTCATTCTGGCCGACGACATGGCCGAGAACCTGATCCGCTTCTACATGCGCAAGATTGTCGACAACATGCCGGTGGCGTTATGTGAAGACGGCATGCAGGTGGCCGACAAGCTCTGCCTGTTCAACCTGATGCCCTTCCCCCGTCAGGAGGTGATCAACACCAGCATCCGCATTCGTGCCCAATCCTTTGCCCTGCGCGATGAAGCGGGCCAGCCGATCCCCTACTTCATCCGCGCCAGACGCGAGATTGACCCAGGTCTGGTGGACAGGCAGATCGTTCACTACGGCAACTACGACCCCTTTATGGAGTACGACATCCAGCTCTGCCATCCCCTGCCGGCCATGGGTTACTGCACTCTCCATATCGAAGGCAACCAGCCGGGACTGGAGCAACCGGTGACGGCCAGCGGCAAGCTGCTGGAGAACGATTTTTACCGCATCGCCCTCAATGACAACGGCACCCTGCAGATCCTGGACAAGCTGCGCGGTACCACCTTTGATCAGGTGCTCACGCTGGAAGAGGGCTCCGATGATGGCGACGAGTATGACTACTCGCCGTCGCGCGACGAGTGGCTGCGCTACTCCACCGAGTTTGCGGTGACCCGCGAGGTCACCCATCAGGCGTGGCAGAGTATCGCGACCCTCAAACTGCGCATGGCGCTGCCTGCCAACCTCGCCGAGCGTGCCAACCGCCAGTGCAGCGGCCACCTCGATGTCACCTGCCGCATCACGTTGGCGCACCAGAGTCCGCGCATCGACATTGAGCTGGAGCTCGACAATCAGGCCGATGATCACCGGGTGCGGGTGCTGATCCCCACCCCCTTCCCGAGCGACACTGTGGTCTCTGACAACCAGTTTGGCTGCATCACTCGCCCCACCCGCGACAGCGCCATGGCGAACTGGGAGGCTGAAGGGTGGAAAGAGGCCCCCATTCCGGTCTGGCAGCTGATGAACTTCGTCGCCCTGCAAGATGGCAAGCAGGGGCTGGCGGTGCTGAGCGATGGCCTGCGCGAGTTTGAAGTGATCGGCGAGCAGTGCGACACCCTGGCTCTCACCTTGCTGCGCGGGGTCGGCGTACTCGGTAAAGAGGAGCTGCTGCTGCGCCCGGGTCGCCCCTCCGGCATCAAGCTGCCGACCCCGGACTCCCAGGTGCGCGGCAGGCTCAGCTGCCGTTTCAGCCTGCTGGCGTTTGCCGGTGATCACATCAGCGCCAACGTGATGCAGGCGGCGCGCAGCTACCTCACCCCGGTGCGCTGCTACAACAAGATCCCGTTCGATGCCATGAAGCTCAACAAGGCGAGCTTCACCACCCCGCTCCACTTCAGCCTGCTCACCATGGATCCGTCCGGTCCGGTGCTGAGCGCCCTGAAAAAGGCCGAAGATGAAGAGGCGCTGGTGATCCGGGTCTACAACCCGAGCGAGCAAGCGGCACTGGAAGGGGGCAAGGTGAGCAGCCAGCACACCCTGAGCAACTGGCAAGCGGTGCGGATGGATGAGCACCCCCTGCCCCTTGAACTGGCCGCTGGCGAGTTTGGCGAGCTGGCGCCCTGCCACTCCCGCAGCGTGCGCTTTCGGGTGGCTCGCGGCTAACGGCAGGTATACCCACAGGTAGCAACAGGTGAGGGAGGCGCATCCCCTCCCCGCCTGTTTATCCCTTCAAGCTGCCCTATCCCGCTTGATAAAGGCATAAAAAAATCCCCGCCAATTGGCGGGGATTTTTATTGGAACGGTATTAGCCCCCGTCAGCAAGAGCGATCCGCTTAGCTGGCCTTGCGCAGGATCTGCTCAAGGTAGCGGGCGAAGTCGTGACCGTGATGCTCCAGCAGTTTCGGGAACATGGAGATGGAGGTCATGCCCGGGAAGGTGTTGATCTCGTTGAGCAGGATCTCGCCCTCCTCAGTCAGGAAGAAGTCGATACGGGAGAGGTGAGTCAGTTTAAGCTGACGGAACGCTTTGAGGGCATACTCGTGAATGGCGTCAGCCTGAGCCTGGGTCAGCCCTTCGGCACGCAGTGCGGTCTCGGTATGGCTGGCGCTACTGTACTTCTCTTCATAGGTGTAGAACTTGTCCTGCGGCACGCAGATCTCACCCGGATAGGTGGCCACCAGCTCGTCACCGTACTGGTAAACTGCCACTTCCAGCTCACGCGGCTTGACCGCCTTCTCGATCAGAACCTGCTCGGAGTAACCGAAGGCATCGGCAATGCCCTTCACCAGATCCGCTTCGTTGCTGGCGGAGTAGCAGCCAACGGAAGAGCCCTGGGAGGCTGCCTTGATAAAGACCTTGCCCCACTTGGCCAGCGCCGCTTTCGCCTCAGCCAGAGCCACATCGCCCTGCTCGGTCAGGAACAGATAAGGGGTGTTGGGGATACCGATGGCGGAGAGCCACAGCTTGGTGGTGATCTTGTTGAAGCAGATCTTGCTCGCTTCGGCGTCACAGCCCAGATAAGGCAGGCCAGCCAGCTCGAGGAAGGATTGCAGATCGCCGGTCTCACCCGGGTAACCGTGGATGCAGGGCACCACGTAGTCGACCGGACGGGCCACGCTGTCAAACGAGAGCAGCTTGTCCAGCCCCAGTTTGCACTCGCGACCATCGGCGCTGAGCCAGCGGTCGGCAAACATCTCGACGCGGGTCACTTCGACGCCGGGCAGGAGAGCGAGTTGTTTTTCGAGGAAATTGGCGCTGCGCAGAGAGACTTCGTGCTCGGAGCCACCGCCGCCGCACAGCAGCAAGACATGCATGTTCTTCATTAGATGTGATCCCTTGGGAGAAGCGGCTTCGTCATGACCATTCAAAAACCACCGCATTCAAAACCGGACGAAGCCAGATACGAACATAAGTGCGCGCCAGTGTAGCAAGGGAGACAAACCCTTGTCAGCTGATGGCTGCCCTGCCAGCCACATCTTGCGGTGAAAAAGGGCGCCCTGTGTCAAAAACCGCGCAACCCCATGGGTCAGCGAGGGGGATCGACCCGTCCCATTCCGCTGCCATTGACGCGAAACCAGCCGGCAATGCTGTAACGCTCCTGATTGGCGGGCAGCACTTCGTGAGGAAACTCCTCGGAGAGGAAGATCACCAGCCGCCCCCCTCTGGGGCTCACATCCATCAAGAACTGCTCGTCGTTGTCATAAAAGCGCAAGACGCCGCCCGCTTCGGGTTGCCAGTCGTTATTGAGGTAGAACACCGTCGTCAGGCGACGGTTGGAGCGACCGGCAAAGGCATCGCGATGGGTCGCGTAGAAGTCGCCGCTGCGATAACGGGCAAAATGTGCCTCGTAGTCGAACAATCCCAGCATCAACATCCGGTTGGCAGCCAGACGCAGCGCCTCCATGCGGGCGAGATAATCGGCGACCGGCGCCCCGAGCGACGGCTCCAGCCAGTGGATCTGGTCGCGGCGGATCTCGCTGTTGCCTTGATGGAGCCCTTCACGACCGATCCCGGCCGGTTGCCACTCCTCTGGCAGACAGCCTTTGAGGGCATCCACCTCGGCGGCAGTTAAAAAATCGTCCACTATCACCCAACCTCGGGTGTAGATGGCATCCATGACGGCTTGATAGTCCAAGATTGGCTCACAATGAGTGGAAAGAGGGCGCTTTGTAGCGACTTACTGGCAAAGTCACAAACCGGTTTGCTTCTCTTGAGAAGTCCCACCATCAATACGCGAGTTGCTGCCCGCCGCCCCGCATTTTTGTCGCCAGTTGTGATCCCGCGCTGCCAAGGAGCGTATTGGCAGTCGAAACTGTGATGGCCCTTGCAATCGGGACGAGGAGGCGCCGCGGCCTCCTTGCGGTACCAAGAGCCAACCGATACCGTAGCCGCATCGCCATGTTGCTGTTCATCCGGCGCTTGTCTCTGTCACCGACCGAACCACTCACGGCACAACCCGCGCATCACCCACGAAAGGATCTTCTTATGCCTCTGCCCGATCTCACTTTGCAACGACTGGATGGTACCCCCTACCCGCTGACTCAACTGGCGGGCAAGGTGGTGCTGGTGGTCAATGTGGCCAGTCGCTGCGGCTTTACCCCCCAATATGAAGGGCTGGAAACGCTCTATCGGGAGCTCGGCCCCAATGGACTGGTGATTTTGGGCTTCCCCTGCAACCAGTTCGGTCAGCAGGAGCCGGGGGATGCGGACGAGATCGCCCGCTTCTGCTCCCTCGACTATCCGGTCACCTTCCCCATCATGGCCAAGTGCGATGTCAACGGTGAGCATGCCCACCCCTTCTACCAGTGGCTCAAGCAACAGAAACCGGGCTTTCTTGGGCTGGAAAACGTCAAATGGAACTTCACCAAGTTTCTGATCGACCGCGATGGCAACGTGGTGGAGCGCTTTGCCCCCCAGGCCAAACCGGAGAGTCTGGCCGAGCAGATCCGGGAGATGCTCTGACTCTCCCGAGCCGTTTTGCGCCACGGCTTTTAAGCGATTGTGTGGCGGCCGGTGCGACAGCTACTGCGCAGCGGCCGCTCTTTTGCTATATTACGGCCCCACTATCTTTTCCATATCGTGGCTGGCCCTAACGCGCTGGCTGCCCGTTGAGCCTAAGGCTCATCTCAGGAGTTTCTCTCGAACATGTCATTCAACGAACTGGGTCTGTCTCCGCATATTCTGCGGGCCGTCAAGGAGCTGGGTTACGAACAGCCAACCCCCATCCAGCAGCAAGCGATTCCGGCCATTCTGGCCGGTCAGGATGTGCTCGGCGGCGCTCAGACAGGCACAGGCAAAACGGCCGGTTTCACCCTGCCGATGTTGCAGCGTCTGCTGGCCAACCACGGCCGTGGCCGTCGTCAGGTGCGCGCACTGGTACTGACCCCGACCCGCGAACTGGCGGCACAGGTGGGCGAGAGCATCATCAAGTATGCCCACCACCTGCCGTTCAAGACGCTGATCGCCTATGGCGGTGTCAGCATCAAGCCCAATCTGGACGCCATCAAGCTGGGTGTGGACATTCTGGTCGCCACCCCGGGCCGTCTGCTGGATCTGCTGACCCAGGGCGCCCTGACCCTGAGCCAGCTGGAAGTGCTGGTGCTGGATGAAGCGGATCGCATGCTCGACATGGGCTTTATCGTCGACATCCGCCGCATCATGAAGGCGCTGCCTGCAGAGCGGCAAACCCTGCTCTTCTCTGCCACCTTCTCAAACGACATCAAGGCGCTGGCGGACGATCTGCTGAACGACCCCACCCTGATCGAGGTGGACCCCAGCAATACTGCCGCCGAGCAGGTGACCCAGCGCATCATTCAGGTGGATCGGGAACGCCGCCGCGAGCTGCTATCCCACATGATTGGCCGTGGCAACTGGCAGCGGGTGCTGGTGTTTGTCCGCACCAAGCAGATCGCCGACCGCCTCGCCCAGCAGATGCAAAAAGATGGTCTCAATACCGTGGCGATCCACGGTGACAAGAGCCAGGGAGCCCGCAACCGGGCGCTGGCCGATTTTCGCAGTGGCGAGGTGCGGGTGCTGGTAGCGACCGATATCGCCGCCCGCGGTCTCGATATCGATCAACTGCCCTACGTGATCAACTTTGAACTGCCCCAAATGGCGGAGGATTACATCCACCGTATCGGCCGTACCGGCCGCGCCGGTCGTGGCGGCGAGGCCATCTCGCTGGTCAGCCAGGACGAGCTGGGTCAGCTCAAGGCTATCGAAGCCCTGATCGGCCAATCCCTGTCCGTGGAGATCCTGGAAGGGTATGAGCCAAGCGGCAAGCCGAGTCGCCAGACTCTGCCGGGCAGCAAGCCGGTGCAGAACCCGCCCCGTGAGCGCGGCCATGCCAACGCCAAGAGCAATGCCAAAGGCAAACCTGCCGCTGGCAAGGGCAAAGCCAAGGGTGACGCCAGCAAAAAAACCGCTCAGTCTCCTCAAAACAAGTCCCGCAAGCGGGAAGTAGTGGGCGAGGATATCGGCTTTGCGCCGATGCGCCGTCTGCCCAAAGCAATGCGCGACAGCTATCAGGAGAGCAGTGACGAGTAAGCTCGCGCGACGCTAACTGCCAAGCCAAAAGAGGGAGCCTGCAAGGCTCCCTCTTTCGTTATGGATCGCTCGGAGCCATGCAAGTGCTCCGTGCAAATGCTCCGCTCGGGCTCAAACCAGCGAATGGCGTACCCCGGCAGTACCATGGCTGGGCGGCGCTGAACCATCGAGCGGATTGAGCTGCAAGAACTCGAACAAGCCAGCCTGCATATTGACGTTCCAGAAGCGCCCGGCGAGGGTGAGTTGCAACCGTGAGCTCTCGATCTCGACCAGCCCGTGCTGCTGCCAGGCGACAAAAAGCGGCATCAGATGGGTCAGCAAAGGCGTTGGCAGACGATCCAGCGCCAGCACACCGCTGTCGAGGGCGCCACGCAGCAGACCGTCCATCCTTGCATTGGGATTGCGCCCCATCACCATCCCGGGCGCCCGCTTGCCACTGGCCAGCGCGTCGTGCCAGGGGGCCAGATCCCGTCCATACATCAAGCCATGGCCAAGAATGCTGCCCCCCGCACCGGCACCAAAGGGGAGGATCTCCGCACCGCGCTTAGCCATCTGGTTATAACGACTCTGCTCGGCCGGGCTGCGCCGCCAGTGACTGCAAGAGAGACGCTCCCAGCCGTGAGCTTCCAGTTGCTCCCCGCCATAGGCATACATGGCCGCCCGCTGCTGGCCATCGGCGAGCCAATCCAAGGTGCCCTTCTCCTGCGCCCGCTCCAGATTGGTGCCTTGCATGGCGATGAGCTGGTAAAGATCGACCCCGTGCACGCCGCTCGCCATCACATCGCGGATATCCTGTTGCCACACGGCATCATCCTGACCGGGCAGACCAAAGATGAGATCCGCCACGATCACAGCCGCATCATCCCGGGTCAGCTCACCCAAACGGGTCAGCAAGGTCTCCCTGTCATCGAAACGGGCCGCCTGCTGGCGTACCCGGGTATCAAAGCTCTGCACCCCGAAGGAGAAGCGGTTGAAGCCCCCCGCCAGCGCCACCTGCCATTTCTCATCATCAAAGCCGTTGAGGCGCCCCTCCAGTGTCACCTCGGCATCCGCCGCCAGCGGAAAACGGCGGATCACGGCAGCCAGCATGGCCAGCTCGTCGGCGCTCATGTCGGTCGGCGTACCGCCCCCTACATAGACGGCTGAAAATGGCATGCTCTGCGCCAGCGGGGTATCAGCCGCCTGCGCAAGGGAGGCGCACAAGGCGTTGACATAGCGGTTGATCCGCGCCGGATTGGCGCCATTTTCAAAGAAATTGCAGAAGCTGCAGCGCTTTCGGCAAAACGGAATGTGGATGTAGAGGGCGCGCTCTTCAGCTTCACTCTCTCGCTGCCACCAACTCTGCCAGCCAGCCTCATCCAGCGGGAAGGGGCGCATCCCTCCCCGACTGGCGTGAGCCGAGGTCTTGGCGCTAAAAGCAAACTTGAGGGGATCCGGCGTGGCAATACCGGTCATGGAAGGGGTCAGATTCATGATGGTCACTATTATCAGCAAATAATGACAATGATAACGATTATCGTTACTGGCAATTTGTTCTGGATCAACCCGAGGAGCAGCCCCCCTCCCGAAAGGCATTTTGGCAACCTGCATTACCGATCTGCTTAACAGATTATTTACTCAAGAGTGGTTATCGTGTGCCGATAGAGAACCATCTCCCGCCGTTTCTTCGTCTACGATCAAGATGATACGGGATCACATAACAACACCAAGCGCATGGAACTTGCCCAAAATGCATAACCTCTCCTTGAACTGGAAAATATTCCTCCCTCTTGCGCTGGTCATCAGCACCACCTTTGGCCTCTGCTTCGAACTCTCCGCCTGGCTGCAACGGGATCTCGCCATCCGGCTGGCAGAGGAGAAGGTTGAGAGCATGGCCAACACCTATATGGATCAGGTGAACGTACTGATGATGACAGGTGGCATGGCCAACCGGCAGATAGTGCAGACCAAACTCAAGAGTGAAGCGGGCATTGTTGAAGCCCGTCTGGTGCGCGCGCCAGCAGTAAGCAACCTGTTTGGCCCGGGTCATCCGGATCAGAAAGCGCAGGATCCCCTCGATGAGCGAGCCATCAATCAGGGCGAAGCCATTCTGGAGCAGCAGGGCAACAGGCTCACCCTGATCAAACCGTTCAAAGCCTACAAGGAGTATCGCGGTACCCAGTGCCTCACCTGTCACCAGGTCAATGAAGGGACCGTGATGGGGGCAGTGCGGATCAGTTATGACCTCAGCCACACCTTCGGCGAGATCCGCCACAACAACCTGATCCTGAGCGGCAGCCTGGCCGCCGTCTTCAGTCTCGGCTTCGGCTTGCTCTGGTGGGTATTGCAACGCTACGTGAAACACCCCCTGCGCCAGTTGCAACTCACCATGATCCGGATGGCCAAAGAGCGCGACCTCGCCCTCCCCCTGGTCAATCACAGCCGGGATGAACTGGGCCAGATGACCCGCGCCGTCAATGACATGGTGCAGGGATTCCGCCACAGCCTGCAGGAGGTGGAAGGGGCGACCCACCAGCTCTATCAGGAGTCGAACCAGATCCGTCAGGTCGCGACCCAGACCGAAAACTCGGCCCGCCAGCAAGAGGGGATGACCACCCAGGTTGCCGCCGCCGTCAGCGAGCTGGCCGCCAGCTCTCATGAAGTGCGCGAACATGCCCGCCACAGCGCCGAGCTCTCCGCCCTCACCAATCAGGATGCCGCCGACACCAGCCGCCTCGCCCAGCACTCCATCACCGATATGGGCGAGATGTCGGCAGAGATCGATCGAGTGGATCAGGTGATCCAGCAACTCGACAGCCGCTGCCTGGCGGTTGACGGCGTACTCGAGGTGATCAAGGGGATTGCCGATCAGACCAACCTGCTGGCCCTCAACGCCGCCATTGAAGCAGCCCGGGCAGGTGAGCAAGGCCGTGGCTTTGCGGTGGTGGCCGATGAAGTGCGGGCCCTCTCCAACCGCAGCCGCGCCGCCAGCGAAGAGATCTCCCAGATGATCGCCGCCCTGCAAAATGAGGCCCAGAGCGCAGTTACGGTGATCGGGGATGCAAAAAGCAAAGCCGATGAGAGCATCAGCAAGACCGAAGCGACCCTGGCAGCCATGCAGAACATCATCGAGCGCATCGCCCGCATCAACGACCTCAACGCCCAGATGGCGCAGTCGGCCGAAGAGCAGGACAGGGTCTGCCATGAGGTAGACAGCTCGGTGAGCGATATCCGCAACACCTCCAACGACACCCTGGGTCAGGCGCACGCCGCCAATCTCGCCAGCATCCAGCTGGTGGAGCAGTGTCAGAAACTGGAGGCGCTGCTGAAAACCTACCGTTGGTAATCCACTTCACCAACGAAAAAGCGCGACCCGAGGGTCGCGCTTTTGCTTTATGGATTCGATATGGCCGAACGGCCGCTTGCTGTTCCAGCGGCGCGTTGACGATTAACAGCGCCGCTAGGATGGCTTTAGCGGGCGTTGCGGGTTGCGACGGCATCCGCCAGGTTGCGCAGCAACACTTCGGTATCGGCCCAACCGATGCAGGCATCGGTGATGCTCTGGCCAACAGTGAGTTCACACCCTTCCACCAGATCCTGACGGCCTTCCACCAGATGGCTCTCCACCATCACACCAAACACCGCTTTGCTGCCGGCACGCAGTTGGCCGGCCACATCCTCGGCCACCACCATCTGGTTCTTGAACTGTTTGCTGCTGTTGGCGTGACTAAAGTCGATCATCACCTTTTGCGGCAGACCGGCCTTCTCCAGCCCCTTCACTACCTCATCAACATGAGCCGCGCTGTAGTTCGGCTCACGACCACCACGCAGAATGATGTGACAGTCCGGGTTGCCGCGGGTCGCCACGATGGCGGAGTGACCGTATTTGGTGACCGACAGGAAGTGGTGCGGCGCACTGGCAGCGCCAATGGCATCGATGGCAACCTTGATGGTGCCGTCAGTGCCGTTCTTGAAGCCCACCGGACAGGAGAGGCCGGAGGCCAGCTCGCGGTGTACCTGGGATTCGGTAGTACGGGCACCGATCGCGCCCCAGCTCATCAGATCCGCCACATATTGCGGGGTGATCATGTCGAGGAACTCGGAGGCAGTTGGCAGCCCCATGTCGTTGAGATCCAGTAACAACTTGCGACCAATGCGCAGACCGTCGTTGATCTTGCAGCTGTTGTCGAGGTACGGATCGTTGATCAGCCCCTTCCAGCCCACTGTGGTGCGCGGTTTTTCGAAGTAGACCCGCATCACGATCTCCAGCTGACCTTTCAGCTCGTCGCGCAGCGCCTTGAGGCGCTTGCCATACTCCAGCGCGGCAACCGGATCATGGATGGAGCAAGGACCAATCACCACCAGCAGACGATCATCTTCGCCGGCCAGGATATTATGAATGGCCTGACGGGACTCAAAAACGGTGGACGAGGCCACCTCGGTAGCCGGAAACTTCTCAAGCACCGCAACCGGGGGTAATAACTCTTTGATTTCACTGATACGAACGTCGTCGGTTTGATGCTGCATGACAAGGCTTCCTGCTAGATGACTGCGATTAGGAAATCTCAACATAGCCCGCGACAGCGCATGTGTAAATAGGAAATTACAGCAATCACAAAACTATTTTATATGGCAATCTTGCAAGTTATTGAAATGATGCTAAGCGAAATGACGATGCTGGTGAGGAAGGCAAAAAGGCCCGCTCAGCGCGGGCCCGAAGCGTCGGTGATGACGGGTTTGTCAGTGATCAACCACGCTGGCTGATACTGGCCAGCTTGTCGAAGTAATCCGGGAAGGTCTTCGAGGTGCACTTGGGATCATTGATGGTGACCGGAGTATCCGACAACGCCACCAGCGAGAAGCACATGGCGATACGGTGATCGTTGTAGGTATCGATCTCGGCATGCTTGAGCTGGGTCGGCGGGGTCACGGTGATGAAGTCATGCCCCTCCTCCACTTCAACGCCCAGCTTGCGCAGCTCGGTCGCCATGGCGTGCAGACGATCGGTCTCTTTCACCCGCCAGTTGTAGATATTGCGAATGGAGGTCGGCCCCTCGGCAAACAGCGCGGCAACGGCGATGGTCATGGCCGCATCGGGAATATGGTTCATGTCCATATCCACCCCGTGCAGCGGTGCCTGCTCCGCCTCGATAAAATCATCGCCCCAGGTGATGCGCGCGCCCATCTTCTCCAGCACGTCGGCGAAGTGGATATCACCCTGAATGCTGTGCTTGCCAATGCCAGTGACCCGCACCTTGCCCTTGATGGCACCCGCCGCGAGGAAGTAGGAGGCGCTGGAGGCATCCCCTTCCACCAGAAAGTCACCCGGGCTGATGTAGGTCTGGTTGCCCTTGATGTAGAACAGCTTGTAGTTGTCGTGCTCGATGACCACCCCGAACTGCTTCATGATGTGCAGGGTGATGTCGATGTAGGGCTTGGAGACCAGCTCCCCCTTGATGTGGATCCGGGTATCACCGGCCGCCATCGGCGCTGCCATCAAAAACGCGGTCAGGAACTGGCTGGAGACGGAGCCATCGACGTGCACATCGCCGCCCCACAGCCCCTTGGCGTCCACCACCAGCGGCGGATAACCATCGTGTTTGAGGTACTGGATATGGGCACCCGCTTCACGCAGGGCATCCACCAGATGGCCGATGGGACGCTCTTCCATGCGCGGCTCGCCGCCCAGAGTATATTCACCTGAGCCGAGGCATAGCGCGGCGCAGAGCGGTCGCATGGCAGTACCGGCGTTGCCGAGGAACAGATTGATCGGCTCTTTCACCGCAAAGCTGCGGCCCAGACCCTGCACGGTACACTCGGTCTTGTCGGCGGAGAGCTTGTACTTGACCCCGAGCTGGGTCAGCGCAGCCAGCATGTGACGAATGTCATCGCTGTCGAGCAGGTTGGTCAAACGGGTGGTGCCACGAGCCAGCGCCGCCAACAGCAGCGCACGGTTAGAGACACTCTTGGAGCCGGGCAGATTGACCTCACCGGCCACACGAGAAATGGGTTCCAAACGCAACGAATTCATAGACTTCCTGTGCTATCTCAAAAATAAACGCCTGTCCGGACGTTAACAGCCTGCGTCCCGCTCGGCAAGGGCACTTTCAGGGGAAATCGCACGGCAAACGCCAGCGCGCTGGTTCTGTTGAAAAAAAGACGCCGGGGTATCCCCGGCGTCTTGAATCACTGCAATAGCTGGAAGCGGCTCACGAGTTGTCACGAGAGGCCGCCAGCAAGCACGTATGTACTTTCTTTTCAGCCGTGGCGCTTGGCAAAACCATCCATAAAGCTCACCAGGGCCTTCACCCCCTCCAGCGGCATAGCGTTGTAGATGCTGGCGCGCATGCCACCGACAATGCGGTGCCCTTTGAGGGCCAGCAGGCCGGCCGCTTCCGATTCTGCCAGGAACTGCTTGTCCAGCTCGGCATTTTTCAGCTGGAACGGGATGTTCATCCGCGAACGGCAGCTGACATCCACCTGATTGCCGTAGAAGCTCGACTGATCGAGATAGTCATACAGGAAGTCGGCCTTCTCCTTGTTGCGCGTTTCCATCGCCTCGAGGCCACCCTGTTCTTTCAGCCACTCGAACACCAGACCGGCCAGATACCAGGCGTAGGTGGGCGGCGTGTTGAACATGGAGTCGTTCTTGGCTGTGAGCTTGTAGTCAAAAATCGAGGGGACATCGGCTCTGGCCTGATCCAGCAGGTCATCGCGCACGATGGCGATGGCCAGCCCGGACGGCCCGATATTTTTCTGGGCACCAGCATAGATGATGCCAAAGCGGCTCACATCGAGAGGACGGGAGAGAATGGTGGAGGAGAGATCTGCTACCAGCGGCACCTCGCCGGTGGCCGGGATGTCGAACATCTCGATGCCGTCGATGGTTTCGTTCGGGCAGTAGTGAACATAAGCCGCATCGGCGCGAAACGCCGGCGTCGGCAGCAGGTGGGAGATCCCCTGCTCGTTCTTGGCAACCCCCTGGAAGGTCTGGATATCGCCATACTTTTTGGCTTCATCCACCGCGCTCTGGGACCAGACACCAGTCAGCAGGAAGTCCGCCTTCTTGTTGGCGCCGCCCAGCAGGTTCATGGGCACGGCGGAGAACTGACCGCGGCCGCCACCGTGCATGAAGAGCACCTTGTAGTTGTCCGGCACCGCCAGCAGTTCGCGCAGATCCGCTTCGGCCTTCTCGGCAACCGCCATGTAGGGCTTGCCGCGATGGGAAAGCTCCATGACCGAGGCTCCCAGCCCCTGAAAATTACAAAATTCGCGCTGGGCGCGCTCCATGACTTCAACCGGCAGCATGGCGGGGCCGGCGCAGAAGTTGTAAATCTGTTTGCTCATGACGCTTTCCGTGAGTGGATGAGAGTAATCGATGACTTGTCAGGTTTTACACAAGAGCAGCCAGCGGATCAAAGGCTTTTTGGGAGCTGGCTCAACCTTTTACCGTCACTCTGCGTCCCCCTTGCAGTAGAAAAAGCCCTGAACGGGTCAGGGCTTGCAGGGAACATGCACAGAAATGGCGGGCAGAGCGCATAAACGACCACAGCCCAGCCATTTCTGACAAATTTACAGTTTGGCAGTGAGCTCAGGCAGCAGGGTGAAGAGATCCCCCACCAGCCCGTAGTCCGCCACCTGAAAGATGGGGGCGTCGCTGTCCTTGTTGATGGCCACGATCACTTTCGACTCCTTCATCCCCGCCAGATGCTGGATGGCGCCCGAAATACCGACCGCGATATAGAGCTCGGGCGCCACCACCTTGCCGGTCTGCCCCACTTGCAGATCGTTGGCGACATATCCCGCATCAACGGCGGCTCGCGATGCCCCCACGGCACCGCCCAGCTTGTCGGCCAGCGCCTCAATCAAGGCAAACTGCGCCTTGGAACCAAGGGCTCGGCCACCGGAGACCACCACCCGAGCGGCGGTCAGTTCGGGCCTGCTGGAGCGCACCGCGCGGCGCTCGACCAGCCGGGTACGACCAGCGAATTCGGGCACGGCCAAGTGCTCGATAAGAGCCTGCCCGCCCGTCGCCGCCTTGGCAAACGCGGTGGCCCGCACAGTCATCACTTTGACGGGCGCCGAGCTTGCCACTCTGGCAATGGCATTGCCCGCATAGATGGGGCGCAGGAAGGTATCGTTGCTCTCGATAGCCGTCACCTCGGAGAGCATCTCCACCCCGAGCCGGGCCGCCACCTGTGGCAGCAACGCCTTGCCCATGGTACTCGCCGCCATCAGGCAGTGGCTGTAACCTTCGCACCAGCTGGCCAGCAGCTTGTCGACCCCATCCAGCAGCCCGTCGGCCAAGCGGGGATGTTCGGCAAGCAACACCTTGTCGACGCCGCCGAGGACAGCCGCCTGTTCACCCGCCTCGGTCAGCCCCTGACCCAGCAACAG
>NZ_CAWNZT010000341.1:26205-29046 GCF_963878965.1 Aeromonas sp. HMWF015
GGGTCTGGTTGGCCAACTCAACGGCGAGTGTCGAGAACGGAGCGCTATCAAGCGGCTTGCGCTTGGCCTTCATGATGTTGGGCAACGAAGCAAAGCGCGGTTCATTCAAACGCAGATCGGCGCTCACCACCGCAGGCAACGGCATGCCGAGGGTCTCGAGGCCTCCGTCAATTTCGCGGGTCACCAGCAGTTCTCCCGCTTCCACCTTGAGGGCTGACGCACAGGTCGCCAGCGGCCAATCATTGAGGGCAGCCAGCATCTGGGCCACCTGATTGTTGTCTGAATCGATGGACTGCTTGCCGAGTAGCACCA
This sequence comes from Aeromonas sp. HMWF015, assembly GCF_963878965.1. Taxonomy (NCBI): domain Bacteria; kingdom Pseudomonadati; phylum Pseudomonadota; class Gammaproteobacteria; order Aeromonadales; family Aeromonadaceae; genus Aeromonas; species Aeromonas sp. HMWF015. Next base: position 26,518 of record NZ_CAWNZT010000341.1, read on the forward strand.
GATCCGGCTGCTCCTGCTCACACACCTTGTGCAAGGCGCGGGCGACAGTCAGCGGGGTGAGCGCCTCATCGGTGACATAATGTAGCGCCCGATCCGCCCCCAGCGCCAGCCCATGGCGCAGTTGCTCGGCGGCAGCGTCAGGGCCAAAGGTCACCACCACCAGTTCGCTGGCAACCCCGGCTTCCCGCAGCCTGACCCCCTCCTCCACCGCAATTTCACAAAAGGGGTTGATCCCCATCTTCACATTGGCGAGCTCCACGTCGGAGCCGTCTCCCTTCACCCGGATCTTGACGTTGTAGTCGACTACCCGTTTGATTGCGACCAGCAGCTTCATGGGGTCATGCCTCGTCTCTTTGGATTGAATTCATTAGTGTGCCTCTGCGTTTGTTGCAGTACGCTCTTCCCTGATTTTTTGCTTTTTCTTGCTCAGTTTTGCTTACAACTGCTTTACGTTTACGTAAACTACCAGCATTACCCTAGGCCAACCAGAGCGCAGAGGCAAGATGGAACGGGAAGCAATGGAATTTGATGTCGTCATCGTCGGCGGCGGTCCGGCGGGGCTCAGTGCAGCCATCGCCCTGAAACAGCAGGATGCCACTCTCTCTGTCTGTCTGCTGGAGAAGGGAGCGGAAATTGGCGCCCATCTGCTCTCCGGCGCCCTGTTTGATCCCGTCGCCTTGGAAGAGCTGCTGCCGGATGGCTGGCAGCAAGCGCCGCTCGGCGTGCCGGTCAGCGACGATCAGGTTCATCTGCTGCAAAGCGAGCAACGTTCCCTGCAACTCCCCGCCTGGGCGGTGCCGCCCCGGATGCACAATGAGGGCTGTCACATCATCAGCCTCGGCAATCTCTGCCGCTGGCTTGGCCAACAGGCGGAAAAACTGGGAGTCGAAATATACCCGGGATTTACCGCCAGCGAACTTATCATGGAAGCGGGCCGGGTCAAGGGGGTGATCACCGGCGATCTGGGGCTGGATCGGGCGGGCAATCCGAAAGCAGATCATGTGCCCGGCATGGCACTGCTCGGTCGCTACACCCTCTTTGCCGAAGGGGCCCGCGGTCATCTCGGCAAGCAGCTGATCGCCGACTTCAACCTGGCAAGCCCTGCCCAGCCCCAGCACTATGCCATCGGTTTCAAGGAGCTGTGGCAACTGCCTGCTGGCCAAGGCAAAGCAGGACAGGTGCTGCACGGCAGTGGCTGGCCCCTTGGCAAGCAGGGGGGCGGCAATAGCCACGGTGGCTTCTATCTCTATCACATGGAGGGGGATCAGGTCGCGGTCGGGCTGATTGTCGATCTCAACTACCAGAATCCCTGGCTCAGCCCGTTCGACGAATTCCAGCGCCTCAAGCATCACCCGCTTATCGCTGGCGTGTTGCAAGATGGGGAGCGCATCAGCTATGGCGCCCGCGCCATCACCAAGGGGGGCTGGCACGCCCTGCCCCGCATGCACTTCCCGGGCGGCCTGCTGATCGGTTGTGATGCGGGCACCCTCGACTTTTCCCGGATCAAGGGGATCCACACCGCCATGAAGTCCGGCATGCTGGCGGCAAAAACCGTCGCGATGGCGCTGCAGGGGGGCGATGAAGGGGGCCGGGATCTGGCCCAGTATGGTGACGAGCTGCACCAGAGCTGGCTGGCCCGCGAACTCAAGGCGGCGCGCAACTTCGGCGCGGCGCTTCACCGCTATGGTCCCTGGTTGGGCGGTGCCTTCAACTGGCTGGAGCAACAGCTGTTTGGCGCAAACTCGCCCTTCAAGCTGCTCGATAAGGCTCACGATTACCGTCAGCTACGCGTGGCCAGCCGCTGCGAGCCCATCACTTATCCCAAACCCGATGGCAAGCTGAGCTTTGACAAACTCTCGTCTGTGTATCTGGCCAACACCAGTCACGATGAGGATCAGCCTTGCCACCTCAAGCTGCAGGACGAGCGCATTCCGGTCGAGGTCAATCTGCCCACCTGGGCCGAACCCGCCCAACGCTATTGCCCGGCCGGGGTGTTTGAAGTACTGGAAACGGAAGGCGCGGCCAAACTGCAGATCAACGCCGCCAACTGCATTCACTGCAAGACCTGTGACATTAAAGATCCCAGTCAAAACATCGTCTGGACACCGCCACAGGGGGGCTCCGGGCCCAATTATCCGAATATGTGATGAAGCGGGGCAGCGGCAACAAGCAGCCCCAGCTAGCCCTCCCCCAGCCAAAGGCTGGGTTCTACCCCGCATAGCCGCTCAGGTGATCCGACCTCGCTGTTTTTTTGAACAAACAAGCTGAATCCCTGATGAATAGCCCCTGACAAGCGCGGCCCGCCCCTGTATAGTTCGCCGCATTCAGGTTTTCCATCGGCCCCCACGGGATCGCCTTCTGCAGCGATCTAAGGCCGCATGACCTGTGCAACCATCCCTGATTACCCATGACTTTTTAAGGGGGGACAGATGATCACCGCCTACATTCTCAACAACAAGGTGCTGGACATAGTCACGCTCGGGCCTGACGACATAGTACCTGACAACACGGTCTGGCTGGATGCCTACA
>NZ_CAWNZT010000342.1:0-5996 GCF_963878965.1 Aeromonas sp. HMWF015
ACTAAGTATAAACCCAGAAAAAGACAGCAAATTATTCGCTGCATTAGATGCATTGGAAGAATCAAGTATAAGCCCTAATGCTTTTTCTAATTTATCTGATGCTGCAAATGAAGTGGAAAGATTAGCACACTTAACATTCAAAACTGAATGGGAAAGAGTGAAAAAAGGAGAGCCGCTATACCAAATAACCAAGAACACTTGCGGGGTTATTACTTTATTAATAACCGTCTATTTATTGTCAAATTCAGTAAATTAATAATCAATCACATGCCAATTATTGTAATTGCCCTTTCTAAGTTCTCAAAAACTCCAGATTTGCATCAAATAAAGAAAGGACTGAAAAAGAAAGCCAACCGTATTCCGAAATTCCGAACACAGCCAGTGCGATCGTGAAGCGTCATCGTTAGCCTTCATGATTTCCACCCTATAAATAACGAAGACAAGGCCAGGGCACCATTGTGCCCCTAGCCCCACCGCGATCGTCAGTGATCCCATCAAGCTCAGCACCAGCAGGTTCATAGTTTGGCCAAGGGATTTATGGTGTAGGCAACCAATCGAACAAAGCGGATTAATTCTGCTCTTTTTCATCATCCCTTAGGGGTGTAGATTGGTTGAGGGGGGCAATCGTTGCCCCCTCTCTTTTTTCATGACCGCTCGAGGTATCACGGAAAACACGTTTTTCGCTGATATCGCGGGTGGCCTGAGCCAATCAGGAGTATTCATGTCCGATCTGACCCTCTATTTCGCTCCCGGCACCTGTGCCATGGCCGTGCAGATTGCCCTGCTGGAAGCGAATGCCCCGTTCCAACCCCGTCTCGTCAACCTCGCCGCAGGGGAACAGCGTGATCCTGCATATCTTGCCATCAACCCCAAAGGGCGGGTGCCTGCCCTGATCACCGAGCAGGGCACCCTGACCGAGACCCCGGCCCTGCTGCTCTATGTGGCACAGCGCTTCCCCGATGCCAAGCTGGCGCCGCTGGACAACCCGTTCCTGCTGGCCCGCATGCAGGAGGTCAACAGCTTCCTCGCCTCCACCGTGCATGTCTCCCACGCCCACGGTCGCCGTGGCAGCCGCTGGGCCGATGACGAGCAGGCCATTGTCGCCATGCAGCAGAAGGTCGCCAGCAATATGCGCGATGGTTTTGCCCAGATTGAGCAGCACTATCTGGCAGGCCCCTGGGTACTGGGCGAGCAGTTCAGCGTGGCGGATATCTATCTGTTCGTGGTCGCGGGCTGGCTGAAAAGCGATGGGGTCGAGATCAGCGAATTCCCCAAGGTTGCCGAGCATTATCAGCGCATGCTGAGCCGTCCGGCGGTCGCCAAGGCACTGGCCAACTAACCATAAAATCAATAGCTCAATGAATAACAAGGGTGTCAGGGCTCTGCTGACACCTTTCCTGCCTCCTCCCCTGCACTTCTTCTCCCGCCTTTGAGATCGTTTTCACATTTCCGTGGTTTTGCCGTGGCTCTTCCATCCTAAAAAGCCTATCTTTGCGCTATGACGCAACCGGTTGCGTAACCGGTTGCCTAACGGTTCACAGATTGACGGGCCAAGGCCTGATGAGGTGCTGTATGAAACGAGGCGTACTGCTCAATGCTCCCCTGAGTGCTCTGGTGGCACAGATGGGCCACACCGACGAGATCACCGTCTGCGATGCAGGCTTGCCCATTCCGGCAGGGCCGGAGCGGATCGATCTGGCATTGATGGCGGGCACCCCCAGCCTCGAAACCGTGCTGAGCGCCCTGCTCACCGATCTGGTGGTTGAGAAGGTGATCATGGCAACCGAGATCAAGCAGATCAGCCCCGCCGCCCATCAGGCGCTGGTCGATCAGCTTGAGGCCCACGCAGCCGCTCAAGGCAAATCCATCGCCATCGAATACTGCCTGCACGAGGAGTTCAAAACCCGCTCCCGCCAGAGCAAGGCGATCGTGCGCAGCGGCGAGGTGACTCCCTACGCCAACCTGATCCTCTGCGCCGGTGTGGCGTTCTGACATTCTTCAAAGAAGGCCTCTTCAAGGAAGCTGCAAATGAGCACAACCTCCCCCCTCTCACCCATTCTGGAGCTGACCGGGATCGTCAAGACCTTCCCCGGTGTGCGCGCCCTCGACGAAGCGGGTCTGCGGGTCTATCCGGGCCAGGTGATGGCCTTGCTCGGTGAAAATGGCGCCGGCAAATCCACCCTGATGAAGGTGCTGACCGGCATCTATCAGGCCGATGCGGGCAGCGTCAGCTACCGCGGTCAACCGGTTCACTTCAAGGGGCCGCGCGATTCTCAGGATCAGGGGATCAGCATCATCCACCAGGAGCTGAACCTGCTGCCGGAGTTGTCGATTGCCGCCAACATCTTCCTCGGGCGCGAACCCCGTACCCGTTTTGGCAGCATCGACCACCAACAGCTGCGCGAGCGGGCAAGCACCCTCCTGGCGCGACTTGGCGTCAAACACGGGCCGGATACCCGACTCGGGGATCTCTCCATCGGCGAACAGCAGATGGTAGAGATTGCCAAGGCGCTGTCGTTCGATGCCAGCGTCATCATCATGGATGAACCCACCGATGCGCTGACCGATACCGAGACTGAGCAACTGTTCAAGGTTATCCGCGAGCTGCGTGAGCAAGGTTGCGGCATCGTCTATATCTCCCACCGCCTCAAGGAGATCTTCGAGATCTGCGATCGGGTCACCGTGCTGCGCGATGGCAAGTGGATCGGCGAGAAGGCGGTGAGCGATCTGGATGAAGACAAGATCATCGAGATGATGGTGGGTCGGCGGCTGGAAGAGCAGTACCCGCGCCTTGAGCGCGAGCTCGGCCCCGTCAGCCTGCAGGTGAAGGATCTGGCTGGTCCCGGCGTGCGCGGGGTGAGTTTCTCCCTGCGTCAGGGGGAAATTCTGGGCTTTAGCGGCCTGATGGGCTCCGGCCGTACCGAGCTGATGAAGCTTATCTATGGCGCCAGCCCCATCAGCACCGGTGAAGTGCAAGTTGACGGTCATGCTCTGGTGCCCAAAAGCCCGGCGGATGGTCTGGCCGCAGGCATCGCCTATATCTCTGAAGATCGCAAGGGTGATGGGCTGGTATTGGAGCTATCGGTGCGCGAAAACATGAGTCTGTGCGCCCTCGACGAGTTCATCAGCAACGGCAAGATTGACGGCAAGGCCGAGCGGCAGGCGGTGAGCGACTATGTGCGCCTGTTCAACATCAAGACCCCGAGTCAGGATCAGCTGATCAAGCTGCTCTCCGGAGGCAACCAGCAGAAGGTGGCCATCGCCAAGGGGCTGCTGACCCGGCCCAAGGTGCTGATCCTCGACGAGCCGACCCGCGGCGTCGACGTGGGGGCGAAGAAGGAGATCTATCAGCTGATCAACCAGTTCAAGAAGGAGGGGATGAGCATCATTCTGGTCTCCTCCGAGATGCCGGAAGTGCTCGGCATGAGTGATCGCATCATGGTGATGCACGAAGGGCGCATCAGCGCAGAGTTCAACACCCGCGATGCCAATCAGGAGAAGCTGATGGCGGCGGCAGTCGGTAAACAGTGGCAAGCAGAGCAAGAGGCATCCCAATGACAACCCAAACCCTTTCCCGCCGTGGCGTTATGAGCAAGGCGTGGTGGATCGAGAACAAATCCCTGGTCGCGCTGCTGGTCCTGATTGGTGTGGTCTCCTTTCTGAGCCCCAACTTCTTCACCGCCGACAACCTGCTCAACATCCTGCGCCAGACCTCGGTCAACGCCATCATGGCGGTCGGTATGACGCTGGTTATCCTCACCGCCGGGATCGATCTGTCGGTCGGCTCTGTGCTCGCCCTGTGCGGTGCGCTGGCCGCCACCATGGTCGCCATGGAGTTGCCGATCTGGCTGGTGGTGCCCCTCACTCTGGGTGCCGGTGCCCTGCTGGGCGGCGTCAGCGGTCTCATCATTGCCAAGGGCAAGGTACAGGCGTTTATCGCCACCCTGGTCACCATGACCGCTCTGCGCGGCATCACCATGGTCTATACCGAGGGGCGTCCCATCTCCACCGGTTTCAGTGACGGCGCCGATCACTTTGCCTGGCTTGGTACCGGTTACCTGTTCGGTCTGCCGGTGCCCATCTGGCTGATGGCCATCGTCTTCCTGCTCGCCTGGTTCATGCTCAACCACACCCGTCTCGGTCGCTACATCTACGCGCTGGGTGGCAACGAATCGGCTACCCGCCTCTCCGGTATCAATGTGGATCGGGTGAAGCTGGCGGTGTATGGTCTGTGCGGCGCGCTCTCGGCACTGGCAGGGCTTATCGTTACCTCTCGTCTCTCCTCTGCCCAGCCGACAGCGGGCATGGGTTACGAGCTGGATGCCATCGCCGCGGTGGTGCTGGGTGGTACCAGCCTGATGGGCGGCAAGGGCCGCATCATGGGGACCCTGATCGGTGCCTTGATCATCGGCTTCCTGAACAACGCCCTCAACCTGCTCGACGTATCCTCCTATTACCAGATGATCGCCAAGGCCAGCGTGATCTTGCTTGCCGTGATGATCGATAACAAAAGCAATCGTTGATAAGACAAGCCACACACAAGGAATGAAATGATGAAAAAGCTTAACACCCTGCTCGCTGCCGCCATCATGTCCGTGCTGGGCACCGCCCAGGCCGCCGATCAAACCCTGGCCATGGTGGTCTCCACCCTCAACAACCCCTTCTTCGTCACCATGAAAGAGGGTGCCGAAGCCAAAGCCAAGGAGCTTGGCTACGAGCTGGTGGTACTGGATTCCCAGAATGACCCGGCCAAAGAGCTCTCCAACATGGAAGATCTCACCGTACGCAAGGTCGGCGCTATCCTGATCAACCCCACCGACTCCGAAGCGGTTGGCAACGCCATTCGTCTGGCCAACCGCGCCAGCATCCCGGTACTGACCCTGGACCGTGGTGCTGCGCAGGGTGAGGTCAAGGCCCACATTGCCTCCGACAACGTGGCGGGCGGCAAGCTGGCCGGTGACTTTATCACCGAGAAACTGGGTACCGGTGCCAAGGTAATCCAGCTGGAAGGGATTGCCGGTACCTCCGCCGCCCGTGACCGTGGCGAAGGTTTTGCCCTGGCCGTGGCGGCCAACAAGCTGCAGGTGCTGGCTTCCCAGCCTGCCGACTTTGACCGCACCAAGGGTCTGAACGTCATGGAAAACCTGCTGGCGGCCCATCCGACCGTACAGGCTGTGTTCGCCCAGAACGACGAGATGGCGCTGGGTGCCATCCGCGCGGTACAAGCTGCCGGCAAAGAGGTGATGATCGTCGGCTTCGACGGCACTGACGATGGCAAAGCCGCCGTTGCCAAGGGTAAACTGGCCGCCACCGTGGCCCAGCAGCCTGCGCTGATCGGTGCCATCGGCGTCGAGACTGCCGACAAGGTGCTGAAAGGTCAGCCGGTCGAGAAATCCATTCCGGTACCGCTGCAAGTGGTCAGCAAGTAAGTGTTCGAGGGGAGGTTCGCCTCCCCTTTTCCCTCTCGTTCAGGTGCCTCCCGGCTTGGGCTCACTCCATCACAGTGTTCAAGCCAAGATGCATCAGGAGTAGTCAACATGAATCGTCTCGTCGTTCTGGGCAGTGTCAATGCAGACCATGTGCTGCGCGTTCCCCACTTTCCTCGCCCGGGTGAAACCCTGACCGGCCACAGCTATCAGGTGGTGCCCGGTGGCAAGGGGGCAAATCAGGCAGTCGCAGCTGCCCGCCTCGGCGCCCCCGTCTCCTTTATCGCCCGTATCGGCGATGACGCCATCGGCCACCAGATGAAGAGCGGCTTTGCCAAAGATGGCATCGACGTCAGCGCCGTCGAGCTCGATCCCAAGCTCCCGACCGGTATCGCCATCATCTATGTGAGCGATGAGGGGGAGAACAGTATCGGTATCTCCGCCGAAGCCAACGGGGCCATCACTCCGGCTGTGGTGAAAAACCACGAAGCGATGATCGCCGACGCCCACACCCTGCTGTTGCAGCTGGAAGTGCCGCTCGAGAGCGTCCATGAAGCTGCACGGCTGGCT
>NZ_CAWNZT010000342.1:6006-9526 GCF_963878965.1 Aeromonas sp. HMWF015
GTGGTGCTCAACCCCGCCCCTGCCCGTCCGCTCTCAAGCGAACTGCTGGCGCTGGTCGACCTTATCACCCCCAACCAGACCGAAGCGGAGCTGTTGACCGGCGTCAAAGTCACCGACGAAGCGAGTGCCCGCGAGGCGGCCGCCCGCTTCCACCAGATGGGGATTGCGGACGTGATGATCACCCTGGGGTCGCAGGGGGTCTATTGCAGTAACGCACATCAGCAACAACTCATCCCGGGCTTTCGGGTCAAGGCAGTGGATACCACAGCCGCGGGCGATACCTTCAACGGCGCCCTGCTGGCGGCGGAACTGGCCGGTGCCGACTTCCACAGCGCGGTGCGCTTTGCCCACGGGGCGGCGGCGCTCTCCGTCACCCGGTTCGGTGCCCAGAGCTCCATCCCGAGCAAGCAGGAGGTCGACGCCTTCCTGCTTGAGCAGACTGCGCAGGGGCACTGATGGCCAATATCAAGGAGGTGGCGGCGCTGGCGGGGGTCTCCACCACCACCGTCTCCCATGTCATCAACGAGACCCGCTTTGTGGCCGAGGAGACCCGCGAGCGGGTCTTCGCGGCCATGCGCGATCTCAACTATGCCCCGAGTCTGGTGGCCCGCAGCCTCAAGGTGAAGGAGACCAACAGTATCGGCATGCTGGTCACCACCTCCAGCAACCCCTTCTTCGCCGAGGTGGTGCGCGGGGTGGAGCGCTACTGCTTCGAGCAGGGCTACAACCTGATGCTGGGCAACACCGAGGGTCAGGCCGAGACGGCCCTCTCCTACCTCAAGATGATGCTGCGCAAGCGGGTCGATGGCCTGCTGATCATGTGCAGCGAAGGCCAACAAGAGGTGTTCAACCAGCTCGACTGGCTCAAGAGCCTGCCGGTGGTGGTGATGGATTGGGGGCTGGTCAGCGAGGATGTGGATCTTATCGCCGACAACTCCTTCCACGGCGGTTATCTGGCGACCCGCCATCTGATTGAGCTGGGCCATACCGCCATCGGCTGTATTACAGGCCCCCACAGCCGCGCCCCCGCCAACCAGCGCCAAGCTGGCTTTGAGCAGGCGTTGCGGGAGGCCGGACTCACTGTCAAGCCTGACTGGATTCAGGACGGGGACTTTGACTGCGCCAGCGGCCATCAGGCGATGACTCGTCTGCTTGCATTGCCCGAGCGTCCCACCGCCCTCTTTGTCTGCAACGACATGATGGCAATGGGTGCCATCAGCGCTGCCCATCAGGCGGGGCTGGTGATCCCGCGGGATATCTCCATCGTCGGCTATGACAATGTGGCGCTGGCCGAATTTATGTCGCCGCCACTCACCACCGTCAACCAGCCCAAAGAGGAGCTGGGACGCCTCGCCGTCACCCGCCTGTTGGCTCGCATAAACGGCGAAGCGGTGGAGAATCACCTGATCACCGTCGACCCTGACCTGGTGATCAGACAATCCTGCGCGCCCCGTCCCTGACGTTCAGGGGCAATAAACGAACAAGGCGACCCCAGGGTCGCCTTGTTTCATTTTGTCTCTTGCCGATGCAATACCGCGTTTTGCCCTCAGGCCAGCGACCGGGTCTCCCTGGTTGCCAGCACTTGCAGTGGCACCAGCCCCAATCGTCTGGCCAGCGGTTGCAGCAACTCGCCATCTTCATCACCCTGCGGCAACCAGTAGCGAACGGGCCAGCCGGCGTCCAGCTGCGCCGCGGTGGTGCTGCCAATCTCTCTGAGTGCCAGAGTGCAACCCTGCTGGCGCAATCCTGCTAGCAGGGCACCATCCGGCTGTAGCGTCGGTACCAACAACACCAGCGGCGTACGGGAAGACGCCGGCAGATAGGCCAGTAGATGGGTCAGCTGGGCCTGGTTGTCGAGCGGGACCAGCAGTTCCCGACCATCGGCATACTGCGCCTCGTGCGCTTGCAGCACACGGGCCAACACGGGCCCCAGCACACCGCACTCCTGCAGCCAGCGCATGTGGCAGGGCGCCCCCTGCTCACGCCACTCAAGCGCCAATTGCCACAGCTCGTTGCCCTGCCCGTCTGTGAGCTCCTGCAATCCCACTCGCAGCGGTGCAGGCTCGCGCCCCGCCAGCCACTCTCGCAGCTGATGAAGCTGCTGCTGACTCAACTGCAACTGCTGCAGCATGGCTGGCTCAAACCAGCTGATCGCCCCCTCCTGGCTACGCTTGGCCTGGTTAAGGGCCAAGATGGCCTGATCCAGCAGCCGGGCGGCATCCTGTTGCTGCGCCTTGGCTACCCCGAGTCGACAGGCCAGATCGAAGCTGCACTCCCGGGTCACGAACTCGAAATGGAGCAGATCCACCAGCTCATGAATGGCGGTTTCCAGCGCATCATTCGCCTTGGTCAGCACCACGGCAAATTCATCTCCGCCGAGCCGGTAAGCGTGGCTGCCATGGGCCTGCTGCAGCTTGTTGGCCACCATCTGCAACAGCCGATCACCGACCTGATAACCCAGCAGATCATTGACCTGCTTGAAGCGCTTGAGATCGAGCACCACCAGGGCGCTCACATCATCGGCATGCAGAGCGCGAGAGAGCTGCTCCTGCAGGGCACGGCGGTTGCCAAGCTGGGTCAGGGGATCGAGCAGGGCAAGCCGACGGTTCGCCAGATTGGCGCGAATGAGGGCTGCGACCAGAGCGCCACCGGTCAGCAACAGGATCAGTTGCCAGATCTGCAGCCAGAACAGGCTGTTGCGGATCTGGCTGACCGAATGCTCCCGCTCTTGGCCGGAGAGGATCTGATCCCCTATCTGTTCGATGAGACGGGTCTGGCTGGCGATCGCCTCCTGCAAGCGGGCAAGCTCAGCCCCCTCGCGCAGCGCACCAGCCTCCATCTGGGGTTCGAGCTGCTTGATCTGCTCGAACAGGGTGGCCAGCACCTTGCCGAGCCCGTGCCGCTGGCGCATCTCGGCGGTCTCACTGCTGATGAGGAAGATATCGAGCCGGTTCCACAGCAGATCGTAATCGAGGCTCAGGGTCTCCATCGACAGTCTGCCAGCCCGGTAGAGCTGCAGATCGTAGAGGAAACGCTGGGATTCGAGCATCACCTGGCTGATGTTCCAGTGGACATTGCGGTAGAAGGTATCGACCAGCTGCTCCTGCCGATACTGCAGATAGAGACTGCTGCCCGACGAGAGCAGAAACAGTAGCGACACCGCAACCAACAGCAGATTTTGGCGGGATAGCCCCATCAATCGACGATCTCGATGCGGGTCACCTGCCACACCATGCAGTTGTGAATGGCGGGCACGTCCAGCTTGGGATAGGTGGTGAACGGGATGAGCAGCCAGAGCGGCCCCTTGTTGCGCCGGGTCAGCGGTTTGCCGTCCTCCTGACGCACCAGGGTCAGCGGCACGCCGTCGAACAGGGCCAGATCCACCACCTGCTGATAGCCGTTGAGGGCCGAAACGGCGATCTTGCGAGCATCCGGGATCCCTTGCGCCGCCAGCACTGCTGACAGGGTCGGCCCGCGATAGTGGTGAGCGCCCTGAGTCCAGGGGGTAGTGGTGGTGAAT
>NZ_CAWNZT010000342.1:9536-13935 GCF_963878965.1 Aeromonas sp. HMWF015
ATGGAGGCCGATGCACTGGCACTGGCCAGCATCAGGAGAAAAAAAGCGATCCATTGCTTTACTGCGATCATGGTAATTTGCGCCAACTGCGTCCCATTTTTTAAATGGTTGCCAGTGTGGCGATTTCACCGAACCATTGCAACTGTCCCGTCGCACAGTAGCTCAGGGACCGCGCATCTCCATCCAGTTGTGCCCCTCGACTTGCCTCGGTTGATGAATGCCGCACGCCTCCAGCAACTCATCGACATAGGCGGGCACCAGCAGGGAGGCTGGGCCATAGCGTTTTTCGTCAAACTGGCTACCCACCTCGCTCGGCTCGAGATTGAGCTCGATGGTGTGCGCCCCGTTGAGGCCCGCCTCATGGACAAACCCGGCGGCCGGATAGACGGCGCCAGAGGTGCCGATGGAGATAAAGAGATCGCACTGGGCAAGCGCGCTGTAGATGCGATCCAGCCCGAGCGGCATTTCGCCAAACCAGACCACATGAGGACGCATCGGCTGGGGGAACTGGCAACAGGAGCAGAGCTCGTCCTGATGGAGATCACCGCGCCACTCGATCACCTGACCGGACTCGGGGCAGCGGGCCTTGAGCAGCTCGCCGTGCATATGGATAAGGTTCTTGCTGCCAGCACTCTCGTGCAGATTGTCGATGTTCTGGGTGACCAGCGTCACCGAACCGGGCAGCAGTCGCTCGAGGCGGGCCAGTGCATAGTGGGCCGGATTGGGGTGAACCTGGGGCTGTTGCAGCTGTTTGCGGCGGGAATTGTAAAAGCGCAGCACCAGTTCGGGATCCCGGGCATACCCCTCGGGGGTCGCCACATCCTCGACCTTGTGCTCTTCCCACAAACCGTCGCAGGCACGAAAAGTCTTGATGCCAGATTCGGCAGAGATCCCCGCGCCGGTCAGGATCACGATATGTTTATATGACTGCGCCATAAGCTGCTCCGTCTATCCCCGCACAATAAATGTGACCTTAGCACAGGGAAAAAAGTGTCACTATTCGCCCTTGGTCTTAAGCGGCGCCGCTGGCAACACGGGTAACCAGGCATCCAGTACCGACAGATCCAGCCTGACAAAGACCATCTCCCGCCCGGTCACCAGGGTCAGCGGCAAGCCAAGGCGCTTGAGCAGGGTCAGCATGGGCCGGTTCTGGGCCAGCACTTCCGCCGTCCACTCCCGGATCCCGTCCGCTCTGGCCAGCAGTGCCAGCGCCAGCAGAATGCGCCGCCCCGCCCCCTTGTGCTGAAAGTGATCCGCCACGATGCAAGAAAACTCCGCCCGATCGGGATGAAGGCGGCGGCGGATTGATTGCGCCTGAGCCAGCGGCTCACCGGCCAGATCGGTCAGCAACAGCGAGATCTGTTGTTCGAGATGGTAATTGAGAAATTGGGCCACCTGTTCCGGTGGCGGTGTCCGTTTCGGACGCATAAAGCGCAGATAGATGCTTTCTTCACTCAATGCATCGTAAGCGGCCAGCATGCGGGCAGGCGCCACCCCATGCAGCTCGCGCAGCAGGCAAGGCACCCCGGAGACCTCCATAGCCAGTGGCAGCGCGGCCCGGGAAACCGGATGGGGCCAGCCTTCCAGCCCTTTACCAAGGCGCTCCCGGTGCATGGGCCAGCAGAGGTAGCGCGGCATGGCTTACCAGCGCCCCGTCATACCGCGCTCTCGCCACACCTCGACGTCGAGCAGGTTGTAAGGATCATCCAGATAGACGGCGATCCCCAGCTCCCGAACCCTGGCCATAAAGCGTCCCAGCAGGGAGTCACCGGTCAAGGACTCCATCTCCGGCAAGATCCCCTGCCCCAGCAGCAAGGCTTGCAGCGGCAAACGCTCCAGCAGATCGAATGGCAGATGCTGGCTGTTATCGAGCAGCAGCGCCAGCTTGCTCCCCGCCAGACTGGCTTGCAGCACCAGTGCGAAGCGATCGGCATTGCCGAGCAGGTGGTCTCGACGGTGGATCAGCAGGGTCAGTTCGGCTGGGGTGCGCGACTGCTCCGTCAGCCAATCCTTGAGCGCCTCCCAGCGGCTGGGCAAACCCGTCACCGCCAGCCAGACCGGATGAGGGGTCGCGGAACTGGAGAGCAGCCCAAGTTGACCCTGCACCTCCCCCTGCCACCGGCGGATGGTGCGGCGCTGGCCGCTCAAGCGCTGTTGACGCAGCGGGCCCAGATAGAGTCGACGCAGCAACCTGAGCAGCTCGTCGCAATCAAGCGGCTTTGCCAGTGCCGCCAGAATATTGAAACCGGCATCGTGCAGCAGGCGGCGGGCACCGTCAATCAGCGTCTGCTCATGGGCCGAAAGCAGCACAATGGGCAGCCCGGCCTCCTGCAACTGGGGCTGGTTCATCAGCAGACTGATGGCATCTTGCTCCACCAGACTGAGATCGCACACCAGCAGGCTGATGTCACCTGCCGACAATGCCGCAAGACAGGCCGATTCATCCTGTACCCACTGACAGGAGAGCCCCAACCCGGCGATGGTCTGTTGCAATTGCATCCCCTGAAACGGGTGATCCTCGAGCAGCAGCACCTTGTTAGCGGCCAGCCAGTTGCACCAGTCACGATAACTGGCGGCAAGCCCCCCCAGCCAATCTTCGCCGATAGCGTAGATCCCCTCATGCTGCTGCAACTGGGAAAAGTAGTCCGCCTGCTGATGAGCTGCAGGGTCGTAAAGGGCAATGGCGCCGGCCGCAAACAGCCCTTCCCACTGCCAGCAGGCATCCGGTCGGGTACGGTGCAGCGTGACATAGGAAGGCAATGTCATGGTGCTGGCCAACTCATGGGCGGTGCTGTCGAGGGCATAGAGCACAATGGGGCAAAATCCTGCCGCCTCATGCTCTTCCGAATCGAGCAACGCCAGTAATTCTTCATCAGTGATGATCATCTTGAGCCCTCTTTGAAAACTGCTGGCTGAACTCATCCAGTGCCCGGTTCAATCTGGCTTGCAGCATCGGATGGGGCGCCTGTTGCCACTCTTCAATGACCGCCACCAACGCCGTCGCCCCTACCATTCTGGCGGCCCCCTTCAACTTGTGTAAAGCAGCATTCACGCCAACTTCATCTTCTTCTGTGCTGCAGCGCTCAAGTTCGGCCAAATCATCACGGGTAGCCTTCAGATAAAGGGCGGCCAGTTCATCGGTCAGCAGCGAGGCAACCGGTGTCGGGGCGACAGCATTGCTCCCCTCTTTGGCAATATGGCGCAGCAAGGTCGCCAGCTCCTTGAGGGCGACCGGCTTGTCCAGATGGCCATCGCAACCGCAGGATTGCAGCTCCCTTGCTGCCTGGTCACTGAGATCTGCGGTGATCACATAGACCGGCAGACGGGCCCAACGGGCGGATTGGCGCAATTGCCTGCACAGCTCGGCCCCGTTCATCACCGGCATCTGCAGATCGGTCAGCACAAAATCCACATCCTGCTGTGCCAGCATCTCCAGCGCCAGCTGCCCGTTGGCGGCAGTGATGACGCTGGCACCAAGTTGTCCCAGTTGCAGGCTGATCAGCTCGCGATTGACATCGTGATCTTCAACCAGCAGTACCCGCATACCAAGCCCGGGCTGGGTACCGGCGACCGGTTGATCCGGGGTCAGCCGTGGCTGCATCAGGGTGATGATGGTCCCGGGCACCCAGGACTCCCCTTGCCAGGCCCAATAGTAGAGCCCCTTCTCGTCCACCTCCGCTTGCAGCGTATCAACGGCGTTGCTGACGGTGGCGATCCCCAATCGACTGAGCCAGGGCGAGACCGCTTGCGCCTCATCGTGGGGTAAAGAGAGTGCCAACTGCCGCACATTGGGCAGCCAGTCCGGCTCCTGCTGCACCCGCTTCAGCGGCAACTCGCAATAGAAGCGGCTACCGCCACCGACACGCCCCTCGACATCGATAAGCCCCCCCATCTGCTCGACCAGCTGCTTGCAGATCGCCAGACCAAGACCGGTGCCCGGCGCCCGCAGCTGCCCTTCAACGGCAAACTGCTCGAACGGCATAAAGAGCGTGGTGCGCATCTTGGCGGTGATCCCCGGTCCCTGATCATCCACACCAAAGCGCAAGGTCGATGCGACCACCTCGGCCCACAGCACCACTTCCCCACGCAGGCTGAACTTGATGGCATTGGAGAGCAGGTTGTGGAGCACTTGCCGTACCCGGTGAGGGTCGAGGGTCTGCAGGGCTGGCAGAGCTGGATCCAACTTAAGGCGCAGTTGCAATCCCTTGGCCCGCGCCTTGGTCCAGTGCACTGCCGCCACGTGCTCGCACAGCTCGGCAAAATCGGTGGGCTGGGGCGAGAGGGAGAGTTTGCTGTTTTCGTTGCGGCTAAAGTCGAGCACATCGTTGAGCAGGCCGAGCAGCTCATCCCCCGCCTGACGCACCCGCGCCAGCGCAGAGTCTTGCTCTCTCGACAAAGG
>NZ_CAWNZT010000343.1:0-3497 GCF_963878965.1 Aeromonas sp. HMWF015
GTGGGGATGGCCATCGGCTTGGGCGGCTCGGAAGGGGGGGTGGCGAGCTTGTGGTCTACTTGCTTGACGGACTCTTTCATATTGGTGACATCTGTGTTGAGCTGAACCAGCAGGTGCTGTTGCTGCACATACTGCTTCTGTTGCTGTTCCATGGATGTTTGCAGGCGTTGCTCGCTCTGGCTCAGCTCGCTACGAAGCTCGGCCAGCGTCAGAGCAGGGACCTGAGGCGCTTTTTCCATATTGACACACCCGCCGAGACTAAGCAGGGAGAGCAGGGTCATTCCTTTTAATTTGCTTTTCATGTCATTCATTTAACTGTGCTTCCTGGAATTGGGTCAGTGTAACTTCCTGAATCGCCATCGGCTAGTCTTTGGCCTTGCGGGCAATCAGTACGGCACGTTTCGGTGCCGGATATCCTTCTACCGTGAGTGCCGGATTGTCTGGGTCCAGATAATCACTCAGGGATTCATTAATCATCCAGTCGGTACGACGCTGTTCGTCGGTGCTGGTCATATTCTCGTCTACTATCCGCACGTCGGTGAAGCCGCAGCGCTCGACCCACAGCTTGAGGGCGCGGCTTGAGGGAATAAACCAGACGTTGCGCATCTTGCCGTAACGGTCAGTGGGCATCAGCACGTCGTTGACACCGCCGTCAATCACTAGCGTCTCCAGCACCAGCTGGCCATCATCTTTCAATTGATTGCGCAGTTGCTCGATGTGCTCGATGGGGGATTTGCGGTGATAGAGCACCCCCATGGAGAAGACGGTGTCAAAAGCACGCAGCTCCGGCAGCTCCTGAATGCCGAGCGGCAACAGGTGGGCGCGCTGATCATTGCCCGCGAAGTGGCGAATGGCCTCGAACTGGCAGAGAAACAGCGGACTCGGGTCGATGCCGACCGCGAGCTTGGCCCCTTCTCCCACCATGCGCCAGAGGTGATAGCCGCTGCCGCAGCCCACATCCAGCACGTAACGGCCTTCGAGCGGGCTGATATGGGGCAGCACCCGCTCCCACTTCCAGTCAGAGCGCCACTCGGTATCGATGTGGATGCCGTGCACGGTGAACGGCCCCTTGCGCCAGGGCATGAAGTGGCGCAGCAGGCTCTCGACCTTCTTGCGTTCACCTTCGCCAAGGCTCTCGGCCGAGCCAATCTCGACCCGGCTTTTCAGCTCGATGTTGCCGGGGGAGACCACCGGCAGCTTGTTGAGGGCACGATTCCAGCGCGGCAGGTCGCCATGCTGGTTGTCATGTTGCCAAGCGTGCAGCTGGGCGGGCAGGGTATGCAGCCAGTGGCTCAGCCGGTTTTTGGCAATCAGTTGATAGAAATTGGCAAAGTCGATCATGGCTGGGCGTCGCTGGATTTGATGGCAATCATGGAGCCGAAGTTAAAGCACTGGAACCAGAGATCCTGATGAACGAAACCGGCCTCCCGCAGACGGGCCTGATGCACCGGCAGGCTGTCGGTGCGCATCACGTTCTCAAGGGCAGTGCGTTTCTGGCTGATCTCCAGCTCGCTGTAGCCATTGGCCCGCTTGAAGTCGAGATGCAGATCGATAAGCAGCTCGTTGACCGGTTCATCTTCGAAGCGAAACTTTTCGCTCAGGATCAGGATCCCGCCCGGGCGCAGACCATCGTGAATGCGCTGGATCAGGGCGGCCCGTTTTTCTGGCTCGACAAATTGCAGAGTGAAGTTGAGCACCACCACGGAGGCATTCTCAATCTCGATGTCGCAGATATCCGCCTCCACCAGCTCCACCGGCACCTCGGATTTGAAACCGGAGAGGTGGGCGCGGGCGCGCTCGATCATCGGGTGGGAGAGATCTACCGCGGTGATGCGGCAGCCGGGCTGGCTGACATGGCGACGCATCGCCTGGGTCGCGGCGCCCAGTGAGCAGCCGAGATCATAGAGTCGGCTCTCGGGTTGGGCGTAGCGGGCGGCCATCATGCCGATGGCAGAGATGATGTTGCTGTAACCCGGCACCGAGCGCTGGATCATATCGGGAAACACGTCGACGACCTGTTCGTCAAAACAGAAGTCTCCCAATCGGGCGATCGGGGCGGCAAAAATTTGATCTTTGGTATGCATGCTGGCGCAACCTGACAGTCGGGACATCACCCGGCTGTATTGTTCAATTGAGTCGTTGGGTGACACCCATCAGAGTAGATTTATCACCTGTTTACGAACGGGGTAGCTGGTCATGAAATCCTTTGGACCTGTCCTGTTCGTACGGGCCATGTTCCGGACCCTTACTTGGGGCGGTAGTGTAGAGGATTGATGGCCGTTTGTCTTGACGCCAGGGCTTGCCATGCCACAAAAAAGCACTTTTTTTGCAGCGAAACGATGGCCGCAGAATGGGTTGGCTAAAAGCGCAGCACTCCCTGCCGTGCGCGATCGTTTTCCCCCGGCCAGGGGGCCATCTCCTGCTCCAGCAAGCGGGTGATCTGGCGGGCCAGCTCAGGTGCCTGGGCGTTGTCGGCAGTATGTATATAGAGGTAGAGATCCTTGCCCTCGGAAAGCCACTGGCGCCAGTGGGGGAGCCAGCTGGGCAGGAAGGGGTGATTGGCCGCCGGATCCGGCAGGCCGATAAAGCGCACCATGGGGGCGTTGGCGGTGGCCAGCAGATGCACCGGCAGGCGCGGTTTCTTGCCCTGGGCATCGACAAGGGCTGGCGTGGTTGCTTGCACCGAGAAGAGTGGCCGGCTGTCGAGCATCACCCGGTTTACACCCTGTTCCATCAGCAGCCGGTTCAATGCCCGCTCGGCCTCCCCCTTGGCGAAGAACTCTGGGTGACGCACTTCTAGGGCGTAGCGAAACGTCCGCGGCAGCCGATCGATGAAGGCCGCCAGTCTGGCCAGCCCCTCTGGCCCAAAACGGGCGGGCAACTGCAGGGTGAGCAGCCCCAGCTTGTCGTGCAGCGGGGCGAGCAGGCGAATAAAGTCGGCGACTTGTTTGTCTGCGCTCACCAGATCGCTCTGGTGGCTGATGGTTTGCGGAAATTTGAAGTTGAAACGAAAGTGATCGGGCACCGCATCGGCCCAGCGCTGTACCGTATCGGGGGTCGGTAGGGCGTAGAAGGTGGTATTGCCCTCCACCGAATTGAACACGGTGGCGTAGTGGGCGAGGTGTTCGGCAGGCTTGGCGCCAAGGCCCAGCAACTGGCCGGGCCAGCTGGGGTGGGACCACTGTGGCAGGCCCAAATAGAGGCTCATGATGGCTATTCTCTTCGCTCTTGGTGCATTCGTGCCGATTTTTTGCCCGCTTTTTGCCATCGAGTGCAAAAAACTGGCGAAAGGAGGCTTCTGGCCATTTTACCCAAAAGGGGGTTTTCCTCTATAATGCCAGCCCTTTTGTTTTTCAATTTCTTGTGACCCATGCCTATCTACGAATATCGTTGCGACGTCTGTGGCCATGAATTGGCAAAACTGCAAAAGCTTTCCGATGCCCCCCTGACCGACTGTCCGGCCTGTAGCAAGCCGAATCTGGTCAAGCTGATATCGG
>NZ_CAWNZT010000344.1:0-4043 GCF_963878965.1 Aeromonas sp. HMWF015
TCTGGTCAGTCACCTGCCCGTTTTGCCAGGCGATCTGGCCGTTCACCAGCGTCATCTCCACCGTGCTGTGGAAGCGGTAGCCGTTGAAGGGCGACCAGCCACAGTGGTAGAGGATGTTGTCATCGTTGACCACATAGGGCTTGCCCAGATCCAGCAGCACCAAATCGGCGAAATACCCCTCGCGGATATAACCGCGATCCTGCACCTGGAAGCGCTCGGCCACCGCATGGGAGGTCTTCTTGACGATAGTCTCCAGGGTAAACACGCCGTTGTGGTAGAGCTCCAGCAGCGCCTGCAAAGAGTGCTGCACCAGCGGTACGCCGGACGGCGCCTTGAAGTAGCTGTTCTGCTTCTCTTCCCAGGTGTGGGGCGCGTGGTCGGTGGCGATGATGTCGAGCACGTCGTTGCGTACCGCATCCAGCAGTGCCTGCTGGTCGGCGGCACTCTTCACCGCAGGGTTGCACTTGATCAGGCTGCCCTGGGTCTCGTAATCGGCTTCATTGAAGAAGAGGTGGTGAACGCACACCTCGGCGGTGATGTTCTTGTCCTTCAGCTCGCTCAGGTCGTGGCTGGCGGTAAACAGCGACAGCTCCTTGGCCGAGGTCAGATGCAGCACGTGCAGCTTGGCACCGTATTTTTTCGCCAGCGCCACCGCCATGCTGGAGGATTTGTAGCACGCCTCGTCACTGCGAATGCGGCCGTGCTCGCCCATCGGCACACTCTCGCCCCACTTGGCCCGCGCCGCCTCTTCCGCCTTGGCGATGGTCGGGGTGTCTTCGCAGTGGGTGACGATCATCACCGGGCTTTCGCGGAAGATGGCCGCCAGGGTCTCCTGATTGTCCACCAGCATGTTGCCGGTCGAAGAGCCCATAAACACCTTGACCCCGCAGGACTGCTTGGGGTCGAGACGCTTGATCTCTTCAAGGTTGTCGTTGGTGGCGCCGAGATAGAAGCTGTAGTTGGCGACGGAGGAGTTGGCGGCGATCTGGTATTTGGCTTCGAGAGCGTCGAGGGTGGTGGTCTGGGGATTGACGTTGGGCATTTCCATGAAACTGGTGGTGCCACCGGCGACGGCGGCGCGGGATTCGCTGGCGATAGTCCCCTTGTGGGTCAATCCCGGCTCCCGGAAGTGGACCTGATCATCGATCATTCCGGGGATGAGATGGCGACCTGCGGCATCGATCACCAGCGCATCGGGCGCCTCGATATCTGGGGCGATGCGAGCAATCCGTTCCCCCTCGATCAACACATCGGAGGCATAGATGCGGCCTTCGTTGACCAGGGTGGCATTCTTGATAAGCAGTTTGTTCATGGGGGGTTCCAGTTCCTTTGCCGATAATCGCGGGTCATAATAGCGCAAAACTGCCCTTTCTCTGTAGCAAGGCCTGACTGATGAAGTTATTTGTAAGAGATTTGACCGTGATCGACTCCAGCTACCTCTGCGAACGCCGCGGCATGGTGGGCGAGAGCTGGCTGGTAGATATCGAAATGAGCGGTGAGCTCAACGAAATGAGCATGCTGCTGGACTTTGGCCGGGTAAAGAAGCTGATCAAGTCGATCATCGATGAAGAGGTGGACCACAAGCTGCTGGTGCCGACCGAGTGCCCGCTGATCCACGTCGAGACACTGGATGGTGACGAAAGCACAGTGGATCTGCTGCGCCCGGGTCGCTCCATCCATCTGCGCTGCCCATCCCAGGGCTTTGCCTTTATCCCTGCCCCGCAAGTTGATAAAGAGTCGGTGACCCGCTACCTGCTGGCGGTACTGGCCAAACGGCTGCCGGGCAATATCAAGGATCTCTCCCTGACCCTGCGTCAGGAGGCGATCACCGGTGCCTTCTACCACTACAGCCATGGCCTGAAAAAGCACGATGGCAACTGCCAGCGCATCGCCCACGGCCACCGCTCTCCCATCGAGATCCACATCGATGGCGAGCGCGACCAGGAGCTTGAGCTCAACTGGGCCGAACGCTGGGGCGATATCTACCTTGGCACTGAGGAGGACAAGGTGGCGCTGACCGAGCTCGCTTTGAGCCCCCGCGCCAATGCCCAGCTTGGCGAGCATCACTGCGGCTTCAAATATTTGGCGCCGCAAGGGCTGTTCCAGCTGGCCATCCCCACCGCCGAGGTGGGGATGATCGACACCGACACCACGGTCGAGCTGCTGGCCTGCTATATCGCCCGCGAAGTGAAGAAGATGGTGGGCGACAAGTTCGTCAAGATTGTCGCCTATGAAGGGGTCGGCAAGGGCGCGATTGCCTACGCCTGATCCCCTTGCCACTACCGTAATAAAAAGAAGGCCCCGCATCTGCGGGGCCTTGTTGTTTCAACTCTCGACCATCAGGCGCTGAGGCGGAAGCGCTTGACCAGGCTCTCCTGCTGCTCGGCGAGGGAGTCCAGCTGCTGGCTGGTCTCGGCCACCCGCTCGATCCCCTGGTAGTTGAGATCCGAGATATCGGAGATGCGGTTGAGGTTGGTGGCGATATCGGCGCTGGTCGCCTGCTGCTGCTCGGCGGCAGAGGCGATCTGGCTCGACATGTCGCTGATCAGCACCACAATCCCCTGCACCTCTTCCATGGCGTTGTTGGCGTGAGAGCTCTGATCCACGCAGCTGTCCATCTCGCGAGAGCACTCCTGCATCACGGTTACCGCTCTGGCAACCCCCTGCTGCAGGTTCTCGATCATGGTCTGGATCTCGCTGGTGGATTGCGCGGTGCGGCCCGCCAGACTGCGCACCTCATCCGCCACCACCGCAAATCCGCGCCCCTGCTCGCCGGCCCGCGCCGCTTCGATGGCGGCGTTGAGGGCCAGCAGGTTGGTCTGCTCGGCAATGCCGCGAATGACATCGAGGATGTTGCCGATCTGGCTGCTCATGGCGCTCACATCACCAATCACCTTGCCGGTCTGTTGCAGCTTGCCCGCCAGTTGATGAGTGGTGGTGATATTGCCTGCCATCACCTTGCGCCCCATCTCGGAGGCCTTCTCCACATCCTGCACCCGCTCCAGGGTCTGGTTGGCAGCCTGCGCGACTTCCCGCACCGAGGCCTCCATCTGGGTCATGGCGGCGGCGACCGAGGCGGTCTCCTGCCGCTGTTTCTCCAGATCCGCCCGCACCGATTCGGTGGTGTGGCGGTTGCCGTGGGCGGCATCGTTAAGCTGGGCCGACGCTTGTGAAAGCTGTGCCAGCACCTCCCCCATCTGGGCAATCAGCAGGTTGATCTGGCTGCCCAGCTGACCAAATTCGTTCTTGCTCTGAAAACCGATGCGCTGGGTCATGTCGCCCTGAGTCACTTCGGTCAGCACCCGCAGCAACTCCCTGAGCGGACGGCGAATGGCCTTGCCCAGGGTATAAGCCACCAGCATGGCGATCAGGATGGCGACTACGATGCTGGTTCCCTGGGTCAGGGTGCTCTGGCTCTGTGTGGCTTTGGCGTGCTGAATGCTTTGACTCATCAGCTGCTGACTCTGGCCGGTGATCCGCTCAAGCCGGTTCTGGATCTCGACGATGAGAGCGCTGGCCTGCTTGCTCTTCTCCCGCATCAGCTCCTGCTGCTTCATCAGCGCCAGATACTGGGCCAGCACGCCTTCGCTGGCTGTGGTGTCGCGCACAAAGCCGTGAACATAGTGGCCCATGTCGTTCTCGAAGTTCTTGAGCTCCCCCTGCAGATCCTTGATGGTGCTGTTGAACCCCTCGATCTGCATCTTGTTGCGCTTGAGCGCCCCTTCGATGGGGGCCGGAATAGTCTGGTTGAGGGCGTCCATGGTGGAGAGTTCAATGGCGGAAAGCTTGGTGGTCAGGGTCTCGGAGAGCATCTTGATAAAGCTGTCGTCGATGGTGACCATCATGTCACCCAGACTCTTCTTGAACTGGGGCAGACTGACCTGAAACTGCCCCTTGGCCAGATTGACCTTGTGCAGTCGGGTGAGCAACGCCTCGTGTTCGCCGGGCAGGGTATCGGTCAGTTGCAGGTAGCTGTCGACCTGCTGGCTGAGGCTGCTCATCTCCCCTTGCAGTTCGGGGTGGTGGGCCACCTGCTGGCGCAA
>NZ_CAWNZT010000344.1:4053-17348 GCF_963878965.1 Aeromonas sp. HMWF015
TCGGTGAGCACATCCCCCAGCCACTTGTTGGCGCTGAGCAGGGTGATCTGGGTCTGACTGCTGGCAATCACCAGCGGCATAGACTGCTGGGTAACCTGCTCGAGTGCATTCCCCAGAGTCTCCTGACTACGAAATGTGAGAAGTGAACTGGCCACCATCACGGCCACCAGGATCGCGAAGCCAAGGTAGACTCGCTGCAAGATGGAGAGATCCGACATTGTTTGTTTCATTATTGTCCCGCTGTATATGCAAAAGTCCCTTGCCTGAGTACCCCGTCCTTTTGATACCCTGCAGACCACCCTGAACAGGCGTTGCAGATGACGTCCCTCTGGCTATCGGTATTTTTAACAATAACTGAAGGGAATGGGACATCAGCTGTGTCAAATGTCGGCTTGTGTCACACTTGGCGTGCTGCTCGCCCCCCTTTCGGGAGCCGCTTGGGGTTCTAGTTCAATTTTCTGTTTCATATAAGGGAGTTAGCCATGGCGCAAGAAACCATTTTCAGCAAAATCATCCGTAAAGAGATCCCCGCCGACATCCTTTATCAAGACGATCTGGTCACCGCATTCCGGGATATCCAGCCCAAGGCCAAAACCCATATTCTGATCATCCCCAATGTGCTGATCCCCACCGTCAATGACGTGGAAGCCGAACATGAACTGGCCCTTGGCCGGATGTTCACCGTGGCCCGCAAGCTGGCAAGCGAGGCGGGCATCGCCGAAGATGGCTACCGCCTCATCATGAACTGCAACCGCCACGGCGGGCAGGAGGTCTACCACATCCACATGCATCTGGTCGGTGGCCAGCCGCTGGGACCGCTGCTCAGCCTGTAATGAATCGCCACGCCTCAACCTGCCGCAGCGCCCTGTTGCTCTGCGGCGCCCTGCTGTTGCTGGAAGGCTGCGCCTCCCGCTGGCAGGATATGTTCGTCTCCTACTCCGATCAGATGGTGCCCCTGCGCAACCAGCTGCTGCTGGGCCATGCCGCCGAGGCGCTGCCCGAGGTGCGTGACTCCACCCTTGGGGATGACACCTTTGTCCTCGATCGGCTCGAACAGGGGCGTATCGCCTGGCTGGCGGGTCAGGATGCGGGCAGCAAGCAGGCGTTCACCGCCGCCGACAGCCGCCTTCAGTGGGAAGACAATCAGGCCGAATACCGGCTGAGCCACGGTCTGGATCAGGTGGGCAGTCTGCTCACCAACGACCAGTCGATGGCCTATCTCACTCCCGATTACGAACGCACCATGCTGCACCACTATCTGGCCCTCAACTACCTGCAACGGGGTGATGCCGATGGCGCCCTGGTGGAGGTGCGCCGGGCCAATCAGGTGCAGGAGCAGGCCCTGAAACGGCGAGCCGATGAGGTGCGCAAGGCGAAGGATGAGAGCGAAGAGGCCGAAGCAGAAGGCGAGATGCGCCAGCTGATGTCGCGCGGCGCACCTGATCTCGACCGGTTGATCGGCAAGGTCAAAAACGGTTTTCAGAACGCCTACACCTTCTATTTTTCCGCCGTGCTCTATGAGGCGGCCGGGGATCTCAACGATGCCTGGGTCGACTATCAGCGCGGCTACCAGATAGCGCCGGACAACCGCAGCCTGCAAGATGCCTTGCTGCGTCTGGCGCGGCTGCGTGGCTCACCGGACGAGATCCGCGAGACCGAGAAAAAGATAGGCCGCAAAGCACCGCCGCTTGCAAAAGATCAAGGCCAACTGGTGGTGCTGTTTGAAGATGGTTTGATCCCGGCACGGCGCGAACTGTTCCTGCCGCTCCCCATCTCCACCTCCCGCGGCGATTTTCGCACCTTTACCGTCGCCATCCCCTATTACGATAATCGGACCAGCGACACCGGCCCGCTGACGGTGGAAGTCGGCAAGCGGGTCGAGCAGACCAGCGAGCTGGTCAGGCTGGAAGCGCTGGCCGCCAAAGATCTGCAGGAGCGGCTGCCCGGCATGCTGACCCGCCAGGCGCTGCGACTGGTGGCCAAGGAGCAGATGCGCCGCACCGCCGCCAAAGAGGGAGGGGATGTGGGCAATATTCTGGTGGGGATCTTCAACACCCTCTCCGAGCGGGCCGATACCCGCAGCTGGCTGACGCTGCCAGCGCAGGCATCGAGCTGGCAGGGAATAGTGCCGGCCGGTGACATCAATCTCACCCTGGGCGCGGGGGCAGCGCAGCGGCAATTGCCGCTCACCATCCACAAGGGACGCACCACCCTGGTCTGGGTACAGCGCCTCGGCGCCGGTCTGACCACCCGGGTGATGCCGCTCTGAGCAGATGGCGAAGATAGATGAGCAAGACAATTAACCGGGCAGGCTCACACGCGGCCCCACTCACCCGATTAAGGAGAGCAAGATGAAAGCATACGGGTTGGCCCTCGGGCTCGCGCTGCTGCTGACCGGCTGCGCCACCAACACCTCCGGCGTGGCGCTCTATGGCCCGGCGGGCGGTGCACCCACGCTGGAGCAGCATCAAAACGTCAACGTCACCCTGACCGAGCTGAGCCGCCGCCAGCAAAATGGCCTGCTGCAGGTCAATGTGGCCGCCGCCAGCACCCAGCGCGGCGATAACAAGCTGCAATATATCTTCTATTGGTATGATGAGGCCGGTCAGGAGGTCGCCAGCGATGGCCGCGGCTGGACCCCCATCAAGCTGCATGGCTATCAGACCCGCACCCTCTCGGCCCTGGCGCCCAGCCCGGCGGCGCAGGGTTACCGGATTTACGTACGCGAAGTGATTGAGGAATCCAACTGATGAAAATGAATCATGCCCTGCTGATATTGACCTCTGCATTGCTATTGGGCGGCTGCTCCAGCACTACCGTCAGCTATGGTGATCCCACTGAAACCGAAACTGTCACCGTCGATTACGGCTCAAGTGACCTGCAGGCCATCGCCGACAAGATGGCGGACTCCATGCTCGCCTCCCCCGCCACCAGCGAGATCACAGCTGGCGGTCGTCCGGTGATGTTTATGGACTCCATCCGCAACAAGACCTCCGAGCACATCGATACCGAAGCCATCACCGATACCATCCGCACCAAGTTGCTGCGGGCCGGCAAATTCCGCTTCGTCGACATGAGCAAGGTGGCCGCCGTCAAGCAGCAGCTCGAATACCAGCAGAGCAGCGGCATGGTAGACCCGGCTTCCATGGTACGTCTGGGCAAGCAGACCGGTGCCCGCTACATGGTCTATGGCAACCTCGCCAGCATCGTCAAAGACAATGGCAAGGTGAAAGATATCTACTACCAGATGACCATGAACCTGATGGATCTGCAAAACGGCGAACTGCTGTGGGCCGATCAGAAAGAGATCCGCAAGCAGGCGAAGAAGTCCACCTTTGGCTGGTAACAGGCTCCTGGTGACAGGCAACCGTGATCCGCTACTGGCCAGCCTGCCCGCCCCCTGGCGGGAGGGGCAGCTGGAACCACTCGGGTTAGGCCTGACCAACTGCAACTATCGACTGCGCCTCCCCTCGGGGCGCAGTTACTTTTTACGTCAGGGCCACTCCGACCCGGTGCGCCTTGGCATCGACCGTCCCACCGAGTGGCAGCTTTATCAGGGGGCGATGGCAGAAGGGTTGGCGCTGCCCTGCCACTATGGCGATCCCGCCAGCGGTCTGATGCTGCTCGAATGGTGCGATGAGCCAAACTGGGTACACGCGGCGCCACCGACAGCCGATCAGCCCCGCCTGCTGGCTGAGGTGCTGCGCAAGCTCCATCGCCTGCCGCTGCCTGCGGTAGTGATGGCGGTGCGGGCCCACGCCGCGGGCTATCGCGCCCGACTGGCCCGCATTCCCTCCTGGCTGCCCGCACTGGAGCGGAGCTTGCTCGCCTGCAGTGAGCCAAATGATTGCTGGCGCCCTTGCCACCATGATCTCAATCCGGCTAACTTGTTGGGAAGCAAGCCTTGGGTCATCGACTGGGAGTATGGCGCGGCAGGTCACCCCGGCTTTGAGCTCGCCAGCATCCAGCGCACCCATGAGTGGCCCGCCGAGCGGCGCGACGAGCTGGAAGCGCACTATCTGCAGGCCATGCCGCGCCACCAGTGGCCCGATTTTCAGAGCGAGGCATTTTTACCCTGGGTCGACTATATCGGCCTGCTCTGGGCCCTGCTGATGGCAGAGCAACAGCCCTCACTCGACTATGACACCCTGATCGCCATCAACCGGCAACGACTGGAGTAACAGATGATAAACAAGGTGCGTTGGCACAAGCCGAAAACCTGGGGTCTGCTGCTGATCGGCCTGCTGCTGACCGGCTGCTCCACCCGGGTGATCTACTACTGGCTCGATACCGCCATCATCTGGCAACTGGATGACTACTTTGCCCTCTCCTATTCGCAGAAGGATCTGCTCAGCCGCGAAGTGAAGGGGCTGATGGCCTGGCATCGCCAGCACGAACTGCCGCGCTACGCCAAGGATCTCGACGCGCTGGCCAAGGCAGTGGCCAGCCCCATGACGCCGGAGCAGATCTCGACCAACCTCGATGCGGTGCAGCAGAGCCTGACCCGCACACTGGAAAACACCATCCCCCGTGCGGTCAGGCTGGCGCGCACCCTGACCGACGAGCAGGTGGCACGCTTTATGACAGATCGGATCAAGCGGCAACGGGAGCGGCAAAAGGACTTTGCCACTGAGCCCAAAGAGCAGATGCTGGCGGAGTTTCGCGACAAGATGAACAAGCGGCTCAAGTTCTGGATTGGCGAGGTGAAACCGGCACAGGCGCCACTGGTGGCCCAGTGGGCCGAATGGCAATACGAGCTGATGCCCCCCTGGCTCGAGTTTCAGGAGTCCTGGACCCAGGAGCTGGACAGGCTGATGAAGCAGCGCCAGAGTCCCGACTTTACCCGCGAGCTGACTGACCTGCTGGCCGAGGGGGATGGGCTGATGGATGGCCGCTTTACCGGCTATACCGAGCAGTCGCGCCAACGTACCGTCAACTGGCTGAGCGCCATGAGCCAGTCGCTGGATATCTCCCAGCGGGCCCATCTCTACTCCCTGCTCAAGGGCTACGCCCGCGACTTCAAGCAGATGAGCGGCAGCTGACGAGCGGCACCGAATGGTGCCATGCGCCCAG
Organism: Aeromonas sp. HMWF015; assembly: GCF_963878965.1. NCBI lineage: Bacteria > Pseudomonadati > Pseudomonadota > Gammaproteobacteria > Aeromonadales > Aeromonadaceae > Aeromonas > Aeromonas sp. HMWF015. Next base: position 9,127 of record NZ_CAWNZT010000344.1, read on the forward strand.
GGCTACCTTGTTCAAACCGGGCACTTATGGTAGTTTGCCCTTCCTATTTATCGGGAATTAACCTTTGCGCCTTATCGACAAAGTAAAACTGGTGCTGGTCACTCTGGTTATCGCCCTCACCCTGCTTTGTTCCATCGCCCGAATGGAAGGCCCGCTGCTACCCGCATCTGCCCAGAGTGAACAGCAGCAGACTCAGGTGTTCAATCAGCTTAGCGACAGCGACGATGGCATCATCAAGTTTGTCGGCAGCCATCAGAATCACCTGCTGCGTCTCGAACAATCCCTGCGCAGTGACAACCAGCCCAAGAGTGTGGTCTACGAGCTGATCCAGAGCTGGTCGGCCCAAGCCATCCTGCTGTTGCTGCTCGGCTGGCTGATGCTGGCACCCGAGCTCTATCACAAACAGAGTTTTCGTGATCGCTTCGGCGCGATCCATCGGCGCCATCTACAGCGCCAACATCTGCAATACCGCTTCACCCAGAGCTATCTGAGCGCCTGACCCCGGAGGGGCTGGCACATCCACTGTTTGCTCATCTCCTCTTCCTGACGGATCCGGCGGCTGCCTGATCCGCATCTGATGCATCCCATTTTTTTCGCCTTGCCGAGCCTTGATGCTATCGGCCAGGGCACCATTCTCCTGACAGAGGCTTGTTTGCCATGAGAAAGAGCAATCGCACCGTTCTCAACCGCATGAGCAAGTGGCAGTACGCACTGCTGCTGTTGATGCTGTTGACCTTTACCTTTTACTCCCTGCCTACCTTTTTCGGTGAGCAGCCCTCCCTCGGCCTGCACGGACAGCAGCGCCTGACCACCCAGCAACAGATGCTGCTGAGCGACAAGCACCTGGCACCGGTCAAGGTGATCGAACAACCTGAGCGAGTCGAGCTGGTCTTTGCCAGCCAGGGCGAACAGCAGCGCGCCAAGCAGTTGCTGGAGCTGCAAGGGGTCGACAGTGCCGCCCTGACCCTGGAGTTTCACTCCAACGCGCCGGCCTGGATCACCCGCCTCGGCGCCGCTCCCATCAAGCTGGGGCTCGACCTGCGCGGCGGCTCCCAACTGCTGATCGGGGTGGACGTGGACTTTGTCATCGACAATCAGACCAAGAATCTGGTGGACACCCTGCGCACCCGCTTCCGTGAAGCCAATCTGCGCGGCGCCAACGTCACGCGCACGGCACAGGGCGCCGTAGCCGTCACCCTGCCGGAGGTGGCCGAACAGGATAGCTGGCTCTCTATCATCAAAGAGAGTGCCGGTACCCGTCAGGATCAGTGGAAGCTGACCCGCTCCGGCAATGATCTGAAACTGGTGCTGAGCGATGCTGAGCACACCCTGCTGGTCAACAACGCCGTGACCCAGAACCTGTCGATCCTGAAAAAACGGATCAACGAACTCGGCATCGTCGAGGCCTCAGTGGTGCGTCAGGGCCAAGATGGCATCCGTATCGAACTGCCCGGGGTGCACAACCCCAAGCAGGCGAAAGAGGTGATCGGGGCCACCGCCTCGCTGGCCTTCTACGAGGCCAAAGCCGATAGCCACTTCTATATCGCCGATCGCAACGGTCAGGCCGTCGGCATGGCACGCAAGCCGGTACTCACCGGCGAGCACATCGTCGATGCCCGCGCCAACATGGGCGAGATGGGTCAACCCCAGGTCAACATCGTGCTCGACACCCAGGGTGGCAGCAAGATGAACCAGTTCAGCCGCCAGCATGTGGGCAAGCCGATGGCAACCGTCTTCACCGAGTACAAAACCAACGCTCAGGGCAAACTGCGCGCCCAGAGCGAGGTGATCAACGTCGCTACCATCCAGACCGCCCTTGGCAACCAGTTCCGCATCACCGGCATTGGCAGTCTGCCGGAAGCGCAAGAGCTGGCCATGCTGCTGCGTGCCGGCGCCCTCACCGCCCCTCTCAAGATCCTGGAAGAACGCAGTATTGGCCCGACGCTGGGGATGCAGAATATCGAGGCGGGCTTCACCGCGCTGGCCTTCGGCATGGCAGGCATGATGCTGTTCATGATGGCCTGGTACCGCAAATTCGGCTGGGTTGCCATCACGGCGCTGGTTGCCAACCTGTTGATGCAGGTCGGCATGCTGGCAGTGCTGCCGGGTGCCGTGCTGACCCTGCCGGGGATCGCCGGTCTGGTACTGACGGTGGGCATGGCTGTGGATACCCATGTGCTGATCTTCGAGCGGATCAGGGACCGTCTGCGGGAAGGAGGTTCACTGGCCAACGCCATCGATTTTGGCTATCGCTCGGCCTTCCACACCATTTTTGATGCCAATATCACTACGCTCATCTGCGCCGTGGTGCTCTACTCCATCGGCTCCGGGCCGCTGCAGGGCTTCTCCATCACCCTCATTCTGGGTCTGCTCTCCAGCATGATCACCGGGATCTGGGGTACGCGCGCCATCATCAACCCCCTCTGGGGACGCAGCAACGAGCGCACGCTGAAGGTGTAACGGGACAGCAGTCCCTCTGATGAGCGGCTTTGACTGCGCCATCGGCCATGGATATGGCCGGAGCGGCCAAAGCAGAACACTATTTCCCGGCGTGTCGCGACACGTCGTGATGGGCCAACAGCCTGATGCTGGCTGGCCAAGGAGAGAATTATGTTGAGAATGATCGTTGCAATGGGATTGACCCGTTGGCGCTATATCGGCCTGTGGGCTTCCATCCTGCTCACCGTGGCCAGCGTCGCCATCTTGCTGATGAACGGCCTGACATTGGGGCTCGATTTTACCGGCGGGATCCTGCTGGAGTTTCATATCCAGACCCTGAAAGAGGCCCATGAGCTCAATGCCATGCTGGTCTCCCCGCTGGCGGGAGCCGTTGAGCTGAGTTCGGCTGGTATTCCCGGCGAGTGGCTGATCAAGCTGCCCCCCCACGAACTGCCCTGGCCCGCGGCAGATCTCGCCACCATGCTGACCCAACAGCTGGGGATGCCGGTCGAGTTGCTGCGTACCACCATCGTCGGCCCTCAGGTGGGTGCCGAGCTGTTCCAGCAGGGGATGCTGGCGGTGCTGGTGGCTTCGCTGGCGATGTCGGCCTATCTGGCGTTTCGCTTCGAGTGGCGTCAGGCCATCGGCATCCTGCTCTCGGTGGTCCATGACGCCATCGTAGCGCTGGGGCTGCTGTCACTCTTTCAGATCGAATTCGATCTGAACATCATCGCCGGTTTGATGGCGGTGATCGGCTACTCCCTCAACGACAGCATCGTCATCTCGGACAGGTTGCGGGATCTGCTGAGCTCGCGTACCCAGATGGGGATCCACGAGTGCTCCGATGTGGCCATCAAGGCAACCTTCAGTCGCACCATGATCACCTCGGGCACCACCCTGTTTACCGTGGGCGCCCTGCTGCTGTTTGGTGGTGACGCCCTCTACGGCTTCTCCTTCACCCTGTTTGCCGGGATCCTGGTGGGCACCGTCTCTTCCATCACCGTCGCCTCGACCGTGCAGGAGCTGCTGGGCCTCACCCCGCAGGCTTACCAGAAGAAGAGCGAGGAGCCACTGGCCAACGCAGCCTGAACCTTGTTAACCAGGCCCGGCTCACCAGGCCTCAACAAACCGGGCCCCTGCCAACCATTGGCAGGGGCTTTATCATCCCTCCTCTCTCGCCGCCCATTTTGTCGTTCGGCTCGCCTCAATTGACAACTGACCATATTGAAAGCAATGACGGATCAACCCGTCATTTTTAATAACAAAAAGGTCATTTTATTACGTCAGAAACCATAAAATGTGACTGAAAGCACTTTCTTGAGGGCTCAAAGGAGGCAACATTGTAGTGATTTATCTACAAAGGGATATGAGATGTTGTTACAACCTGCCAATACAGCAAAATCCAGACAGTTGCTGAACGAGACCATGGCTTTGGTACTCGCAGGAGGGCGGGGTAGTCGCCTCAAACAGTTAACCGACAACCGTGCAAAACCTGCCGTTCATTTCGGCGGCAAATTCCGCATCATCGATTTCGTGCTCTCCAACTGCATCAACTCCGGCATCCGTCGGGTCGGTGTCGTGACCCAGTACAAATCCCACAGCCTGTTGCGCCATCTCCAATCGGGCTGGTCTTTCCTGCGCTACCAGATGAACGAGTTTATCGATCTGCTCCCTGCCCAGCAGCGGGTGGATGAGGTGAACTGGTATCGGGGTACCGCCGATGCGGTCTACCAGAATCTGGATATCATCCGCGATCACGCCCCCAAATATGTGGTGGTGCTGGCAGGCGATCACATCTACAAGATGGATTACGCCGCCATGCTGCTCGACCACGTCAATATGGGCGCCAAGGTGACCGTTGCCTGCATCGAGGTGCCACGCAGTGAAGCAAGCGCCTTCGGGGTAATGGCGGTGGATGATGATCGCAAGATCAATGCCTTCGTCGAAAAGCCTGCCAACCCGCCCGCCATGCCGGGCAAGGCCGACACCGCGCTGGCCTCCATGGGCGTCTATATCTTCGATGCGGAGTATCTCTATCAGCTGCTGGAAGAGGACATTGCCAACGAGCAGTCCCATCACGATTTCGGCATGGACGTGATCCCCCGCGTGGTGAAAGAGGGCACCGCATTCGCTCACCCGTTTGGCATGTCCTGTGTCGGCTGCTGTCCGGATCGCCGCCCCTACTGGCGCGATGTGGGTACCGTGGACTCCTTCTGGGAGGCCAATATGGATCTCGCTTCCGTCACGCCTGAGCTGGATATCTACGATCAGGACTGGCCCATCTGGACCAGTCAGAACATGACTCCTCCCGCCAAGTTCGTGCAGGACCGAAACGGCCAGCACGGCATGACCATCAACTCCATGTTTGCCGGGGGCACCATCGTCAGTGGCTCTTTCATCCTGAGTTCGGTGCTCTTTACCAATGTGCGGGTCGACTCCTTCTGCACTCTGGATCAGGCCGTTATCTTCCCGGGTGTGGAGATTGGTGCCGGTTGCCGACTGCGCCGGGTGGTGATCGATAAGGGGTGCAAACTGCCGGAAGGCACGGTGATCGGTGAAAACGCCGATGAAGATGCACGTCGCTTCCACCGCTCCGAGCAGGGCATAGTGCTGGTCACCCAGGGGATGCTCACTCGCCTGAACAAAGAGCTGCAGGGAAAACAAAAGCGCTGATCCACAGCCAAACGGGATCCCCCTTCCTACCGCAAAGGGAGCCATGATGGCTCCCTCTTTCTATGGCTGACCAGATAGCCACCTCACACCATCATTGCCATCGCGTAGCTGTGCTGCAGAGATGACATTCACTGTGGTCGAACAGCTGGACAATGCAACCTTTACGCCCTTAGGTTGTAAAGATTAAATTACAAAACAACCATTACCCCTCCGAAAAGCCCTCTGTATTATTCCTGTTCGCGCTATATAGCAGCTCCTTTATCTGACTTTTTAGCTATAAACCCGCTAGTTTCACTTGATTGTTTGTTTTTCCTTGGTAAGGTGAGGGCGGTTGCGTAACAAAGCAGGTACCAGTGTAAACATATAGGTACAACCGCTTTTGGCTTAATACAGTAGAGAGAATGAAATCATGCAAAGAGACCCCCTGAACAACATCCATATCCAGTCCGAACAAGTGATGATCACGCCTGCCCAGCTCAAGGAGAAGTTACCCATCTCCGACAAGGCGCTGGCATTCGTGCAAGGGGCCCGCAATACCATCGCCGACATCATTCACCGCCGCGATCACCGGCTGCTGGTGATCTGTGGTCCCTGCTCCATCCACGATATGGACGCCGCCAAAGAGTACGCAACCAGACTCAAAGCGCTGCATGATGCCTATCAGGACTCTCTCTACATTGTCATGCGGGTCTACTTTGAGAAGCCGCGCACCACGGTCGGCTGGAAAGGCTTTATCAACGACCCCAATCTGGATGGCACCTTCGATGTGGAGCTGGGGCTGCACCGTGCCCGCGAGCTGCTCTGCTGGCTGGCGGAGCTGGAGTTGCCGCTGGCCACCGAAGCGCTCGATCCCATCAGCCCGCAATACCTGGCCGAGCTCTTCTCCTGGTCAGCCATCGGCGCCCGCACCACCGAATCCCAGACCCACAGGGAGATGGCGTCCGGTCTCTCGATGCCGGTCGGCTTCAAGAACGGCACCGACGGCAACCTGGGGACTGCCATTAATGCGCTGCAGGCGGCCTCCTCCCCTCACGCCTTTATGGGGATCAACCAGCAGGGCCAAGTTGTGTTGTTGCAGACCCAGGGCAACCCGGATGGCCACGTGATCCTGCGCGGCGGCAAACATCCCAACTACGACTCGGTCAACGTGTCGCTGGCGGAAGAGGCGCTGGAGAAAGCGGGCCTGCTGCCGAGCCTTGTGGTGGATTGCAGCCACGGCAACTCCAGCAAGGATCACCGTTTGCAGCCCAAGGTGGCCGACAACGTCATCCACCAGATCCAGGAGGGCAACCGCTCCATCATCGGGGTGATGCTCGAATCCAACCTGTTCGAGGGAAACCAGTCCAGCGAGCAGCCCAAGGAGCAGATGCACTACGGGGTCTCCATCACAGATGCCTGCATCGACTGGGACACCACCGCTACCCTGCTGGCCCGCTGCCACAACCAGCTGGCTGACCCCCTCAAGGGCAGAACTGCACGATAAGCCGTGGTATCTTGTCGTAACCTATTGAACAATCGAGGTATCACCGCTGGTGGCATCAAGCCGCTCACACCGTGATACCTTGTTGCATCTTGAATTTCAGGGCGCCGCCGCTCGCGGCGCCAGCAGGGACTGGATATGGCTGAAGAGTTGAATGTACTCAGGGACAAGATAGATGCGGTGGACAAGCAGCTGATCGATCTGCTTGCCGCCCGTCTGGCCCTGGTGGGAGAAGTGGGTGAGGTAAAGAGCCGCCACGGCCTGCCCATCTATGCACCGGATCGGGAAGCGAGCATGCTGGCCCGCCGCCGCGCTGAGGCTGAGCAGTTGGGGGTGCCGGGCGATCTCATCGAAGACGTGCTGCGCCGGGTGATGCGTGAATCTTATGCCAGCGAGAAAGATACCGGCTTCAAATGCATAAAGCCGGATCTTGGCAAGGTGGTCATCATCGGCGGTCAGGGCCAGCTTGGTCGGCTGTTCGGTCATATGTTCAGCCTCTCAGGCTATCGGGTCGAGACGCTGGAACAAGCCGATTGGCCGCGCGCTGACGAGATCCTTGCCGGAGCCGGTCTGGTGATGGTGGCGGTGCCCATCGATATCACCTGCCAGATCATCGACCGGCTCGGCAACCTGCCCGCAGATTGCCTGCTGGTTGATGTCACCAGCGTCAAATCAGCGCCGCTCGAGCACATGCTGGCGGTGCACCAAGGGCCGGTACTGGGACTGCACCCCATGTTCGGGCCGGATGTGGCGAGTCTCGCCAAGCAGGTGATCGTCTGCTGCCAGGGTCGTGACCCCGCCGCCAGCCAATGGCTGCTGGATCAGATGACCATCTGGGGCGCCCGCTTGCAACAGGTAGAAGCCAAGGCCCACGATGAGGCGATGACCCTCATTCAGGCACTGCGCCACTTCGCCACCTTTGCCTATGGCTGGCACCTCTCCCGGGAGCAGGCCAATCTGGATCGCCTGCTGAGTTTGAGCTCCCCCATCTACCGACTGGAGCTCGCTATGGTGGGGCGGCTGTTTGCCCAGGATCCCCACCTCTATGCCGACATCATTTTGTCGTCACCGCAGAATCTGGCGATGATCCGTCGCTACTACCAAAACTTCGGCGAAGCGCTGGGGCTGCTGGAACGGGGGGACAGGGATGGTTTCATCGAGGCTTTCTCGCAAGTTTCCGGTTTCTTCGGCGAGCATGCCGACCAGTTCCTGCGTGAAAGCCGCATGCTACTGGCCCAGGCCAACGACCGCCGCCAACACGGCTAATCCCGCAAAAGCAGTCACCGCTCATATCACCAAAAAAGGAAGATACTCAGGCATCTTCCCTTTTTTGTTTATTACCGATTTCAACGCTAACTCAGTCGCGAGCGGCGACACATCAAGTACCTACCGCTGATTGGCCTCACAATACCCTGCGCTGCATCACATCCACCAAGCATGCCCCTTCCATATCCGCACAATCCGCGCAAATAGCACCGCCCCTTGCAAGGGCTGCCAGATTCTCACAGTCAAACCAAGCTGCTGCGAGCAATTGCTGTATGACGTAAAGGAGAGCAGAGCCCTCCTTATCAAAGAGATAAAGCAAGAAGCAAGAAGCAAGAAGCAAGAAGCAAGAAGCAAGAAGCAAGAA
>NZ_CAWNZT010000345.1:0-5227 GCF_963878965.1 Aeromonas sp. HMWF015
CAGCGAAAAACCGGCAGGAAAGAGCAGCACCAGCGCCAGATCGTTGGGATCCCCCAGCACAGAGCCCAGCTCGCGCCCTATGGTCACCCGGGTCCCCTCCACCAGCCCAATTCCGCTCGCCTTGTTGTAGAGGGCCACCAGCGCCACCAGACAGCCCGCTACCACAAAGGTGCGCACCGCCAGCGCAAAATCCCCCGGAGTGCGCACCAGCCAGGTGGTCGCCAGGGTCATCAGATAGATCTTGCTGTAGCTGCCGGTCCAGGTGGCGATCGCCTCGCCCCGGTTGCTGGCAAACAGCACACCAATGGAGACCATCACAAAGAAGGCCGTCAGCCAGCTCAGGGCTGGGCTCCAGTAGGGCTTGATCCGACCGGTCAGCAAAATGTGCCAGACCAGTGCGCCGATGGCGGCCAGCGAGAAGAGCAGCGGGATCTTGAGGGGATAGAGCTGGGGGAACACCTCATGCAGCCGAAAGAAGGAGAAAGTGACAAACCCCAGCACCATCAAGAAGGGCCAGCGCAGGGCAAACCAGATGGAGGGAATGGCAAGGCCAACCCCCGGCAGCAGCAAAGGATGGGGCAGCCGCCACCATAGTAGCGCCAGCACCAGACAGATGGCGCTTGCCCAGATGGCCGGCGTTAGACGAGCCATGATCCTGCCCACCATTGGCCGAGCCAGACCATCGCCAGCGCCCCAAGCGAGCTGGCCCAGAGGGTGGAGAGGCGATACGGCAGCGGCAACAACCGCTGGCTCACCAGATAAAAGGCCAGCGCCCGCACCAGATAGACCAGCAGCAGGGTCCAGATCACCCCGGCGACCCCGAAGGGGGGGATGGCGAGCAGAAAGCCTGCTACCCCAAGGGCGCTGCAGCCCAGATTGATCACCATCTGGGCATTGCTCTTCTCGCCGCTAAAGCAGCCGACATTGAGCAAGTCCGAAACATTGCGCACCGCCATACCCAGCACCAGCAGCGGAATATAGGCGATCGCCCCGTGATAGCTCTCCGGGGTCAGCCAGCGAATAAGCAAGGGGGCGGTAAGCCCGACAATCCCTGCGGTGACAAACCCCAGCACCGACCCCATCACGCTGTAGTGGGCATTGAGTCGCAATCCATCCGGCTCGCGCAGCAGCATGAAACGGCGGGGATACCACCAGAGGGCAAAGGGTTGCAGCAGAAGTCCCACTGCCAGCGCCAGCTTGCCCGCCACCGCGTAGTAGGCGAGCAGCGCCTCACCCACCACATCGGCCAGCAACCAGCGATCCAGTCCGCTCAGGGCAAAACCTGCCAGCCCGCTCACCACCAGGGGCAATCCATAGCGCAGCAGCGGCCGATAGTGCTGCCAGTCAAAGCGGATCCCGCTATCTCGCCACTGCCAGAGGCTCAGCAGCAGCGCCAGTGCAACGCAGGTCAGGGTGCCGGAGGCCAGCACCCCGCTCACGCCCCAACCGAGCCAGAGCCACCAGCCGGTCAGCACCGACTGGATCACCGCCTTGCCTGCGGTCGCCACGAAAAAGAGCCGGGCCTGATTGCGCATCCGCAGCCATGCCAGCGGCACGCCGATCACCCCTTCAAACGGCAGGGCGCAGAGCACCCAGCGCACATCCGCAAGGCGGGTTTCAACCGGCAGCCAGGCTTGCACCACAGGCGCCAGCAGCCAGAGCAGCACCAGACTGGCCAGGGCGATCAGCCAGACCAGACCAAACATGCGGGCCACCACCTGCTGGCGCTCCTGCTCATCTTTCGCCAATCCGGCAAAGCGGTAGAGGGCATCCACCAGCCCGAAGCCCAAAATAAGGGAACCCAGATTGATGAGGGTCAGCAGCACCTCCAGCTGGCCGTATTCACGAGGCAGCAGCTGATGGGTCAACACCGGCAGCATCAGCAGGGAGATCCCCTTCATCAGGAGCAAGCCGCCGGCGTAATAGAGCATGGCAATCTGGTTCACACCAAGTTTCATAGGGCCTCCCAGCCACCCGAAGCATCCTGCTCCGGGTCAGCTACCGCTAATGCAAAGCCCACGCCACTCACTCCCGCCCTGAAGCGATAGCCCCTCTGTGCGGCTTAACCGGCCTGAACAAGCCCAGAATGAGACTGGCATTTGCGTTTTGCACAACGCTGGCTGCAAATTGCACCGACAGGCGCAATCTGCCCCACCTCTTAGCCCCATTTGGCCCGATCTAGCTGGGGCCGTCCTGTTGGCCCGATCCCTGCTTTCTGCTTAGCGAGCAACGGACTGCACCAGAGGGAGAGGTCGCCATGAACACCATCAACCTGCACCGGATGAAAAGCTGGGCCAAACAGGGGGAAACGCCACTGGCTCGCCAGGTATGGCGACTGGCCAAAAGTGCCCGCCACTGGTCACTCCCCGTGATCCCTCCCCTGCATCGGCTGCTTTATCGGCTCTATCTGCTGGGCAGCAACGCGCTGGCGACCCTGACCCGCACCCTTTGGTGGACCCCCTTGTTTCAATCTCGCCTCACAGCCCCCGCCCCGCGCCTCTATCTCTATGGCGGCATCCCCTATATCAGCGGTCCGGTCACCATCGAGATCGGCGCCGACTGCCGTCTCAGCGCCGCCATGACCATAAGCGGCCGGGCATCGAGCCAGACGCCAAGGCTGGTGATTGGCCGCAATGTCGGGATTGGCTGGCAGACCACCCTGGCGGTGGGCAGCAAGATAGTGCTGGGGGATAACGTCAGAATTGCAGGGCGTGCCTTTCTGGCGGGCTACCCGGGGCACCCGGTCAACGCCCGCAATCGCGCACGGGGCCTGCCTGATCTCGATGAGCAGGTGGGGGCCATCGTGCTGGAGCAGGATGTCTGGCTTGGCACCGGGGTGATGGTGATGGCCGGCGTCACCATAGGCGCCGGCACCATTGTCGCCGCAGGCAGCGTCGTCACCCGGGATCTGCCCGCAGGTGTACTGGCAGCGGGGGTACCGGCCACCGTACTGCGCCCCTTACAACCACAGGATCACAGCGACCCCGCACACGCTTCGGAGACCTTTGCATGAAACCACACTCACTGCCGCAACTGGTGGTATTGGGAGAGGATTGGGGCCAGCACCCCTCCAGCACCCAACACCTGGTCAAGCGTCTGTTGCCCGATTATCAAGTGCTCTGGGTCAACTCCATCGGCATGCGTTGCCCCCGCTTTACCCTTCATGATCTCACTCGTATCGTCCGCAAACTGGGGGCCGTGCTGCGCGGCGCGCGCCATGCTGGCGGCCAGTCGGTTGCGCCATCAGAGGTCAGCAGCCCCCGGGTTCTGCCGCCGCTCGCCTTACCGCTGCCCGGCAGTCGGCTGGCGGGCAAGATCAATGGCCACTGGCTGGCGGCGCAGATCCGGCGTCAGCTGCCCGAGCTGGATCGCCCCTTGCTCTGGATCTCCCTGCCCAGCGCCGTCGATCTGATTGGCAAGCTCGAAGAGCGGGCGGTCATCTACTACTGCGGCGATGACTTCTCGGCGCTGGCAGGGGTGGATCATCAGGCCATCGCTCACTGCGAGGCCCGACTGGTGGAAAAAGCCGATCTCATTCTGGCCGCCAGCCCCGCGCTGGCCAGCCGCTTTCCCCCCCATAAAACCCGACTCCTCAGCCACGGCGTGGATCTCGAGCTGTTTATGCCCCCCAGAGAGCGTCCGGCGGATCTCCCCTCCGGCCGCCCCATTGCCGGATTTTACGGCAGCCTTAGCGACTGGATTGATATCCCCCTGCTGGCAGAGACGGCCGCCGCCCTGCCCCACTGGGATCTGGTGCTGATTGGCCCGGTCCAGACCGATATCTCCCCCCTCAAGGGGCTCCCCAATATCCATCTGCTCGGGCCCCGTCCCCACCACACGCTGGCGGCCTATGCCCAGCACTGGCAGGTGAGCCTGCTGCCCTTTGTCGACAACGCCCAGATCCGTGCCTGCAATCCATTGAAATTGCGCGAGTATCTGGCCGCAGGGCGGCCCATCGTCAGCACCGATTTTCCGGCCCTCGATGGCTATCGGGATCAGATCCAGCTGCCCCGCAGCGGGGAGAGCCTGGCCGAGGCCATCAACCGGGCCGCCTTTGATCAATCCAATCCGGGCTGGTTTCAGGAGAGTGGCTGGGAGGGGCTCACCCGCAGCGAAGGGCGCCACACTCGCCAGCAGCAGGTGGCCCTGCAAAGCTGGGATCACAAGGCTGCCGAGCTGAATAACTGGTTGAAGGGGCTGGCCGGATGATCAGAGGGCTCTGGCTGGTTATCCTGCTCTGCTGCCATGCAGCAATGGCCGCCACCCGGCTGGAGGGGCAGACCCCGCTGCCCCTGACGGGTAACCAGACACCCCAGCGGCTCGATCTGAGCACCCACAACTGGCCAATAGGCAGCGATGATGAACTGGTGATCGAGGGCCATAACCCCAGCGCCCGCCCGCAAACCCTGATCCTGCGTATCGACGATGAGGCCTCGGTCAACTACCGCAGTCGGGTCAATCTGGAGCGGATTGTCGCCCCCGGCCCCTTCACCCAGCGCTTTGCCTTGAGCGAGTGGCGCACCAGCCAACCCAGAGCGTTGGCGCTGGACAAACTCACCAAGCTCTATCTCTTTATGGCCGATAACGCCCCCTCGCTGACCATTCACCGCTGGTACTGGGAGCCCGGTCTGACTCTGCCTGCGGGCACCATTGCGCTGGATCTGGGGGCCGCGGCTGCGCCCCGCTTTACCGGCTTTGAGCCCCTGAGCCCGGGGGATCCCCGGCTGATTGGCCATCCCACCCCCATCTTGCGCCCCTCCGGCGATGCCCTGGTTCGCGATGGGCTGCGCAATCTCGACGGGGTGCAGCTGGACCTGGCCAAGGGACGCTACCAGCTCACCCTCTGGCTGGATGACCCCGGTGAATGGGAGTACCTGCCCCACCCCTTCGAGCGCAGCGTGCTGGTCAATGGCGAGCCCATCTGGGCCGAGCAGTGGCAACCGCAGGAGTGGCTAACGCAGCGCTATCTGGCGGGGCAATCTCGCGAGGCACTGCCAAATCCGGATCCCTGGCAGCTGTTCGGGGCACGACAGGGCGGCCCGGTTCATGTCACCCTGAACCACCCCGGCGGCCCACTCACTATCACACTGGTGGGCCACTCACCGGATGCCAAATACCTGGCGGGGCTGCTGTTTGCCCCCTATCCGGCCCCCACCAGCAAAGAGGCTCTCCCGAATAGTGGAAAAGATCTCGCCGTATTGGCCGACGCTACCGCAAGCGTGCTGAC
>NZ_CAWNZT010000346.1:0-5497 GCF_963878965.1 Aeromonas sp. HMWF015
ATTCAACATCCAGCCGGGGGACAAGCTCTATCTGCCGCCCCAGAAGCGGGTGAAGATCTGGTAACAGCATCACGGCGGGCTCCCCGGGAGCCCGCACTCAACAGACAGCAAGAGGTTGCAAGATGAACAGAGCATTGATGATGGCAGGGCTGCTGACCCTGCCGCTGGCGGCACAAGCCGAAGAGGGATTTAGCAAGCAATTGACCCTCCCCTCCGGGCAGGTGATCCGGGTGGCGCAGGGGACAGGTGAACCCGCCTCCATCGGCAGCTATGACGTGCGGCTCTATTCGGGCCAGAACGCCCAATTTCCACTGGATGAGTTTCAGGATGGCAAGGTGATGGCTCGCAACGGCTTTATCCGGGAGCTGAAACTGGTCGATTTGAATGGCGACAAGCAGCCCGAGCTGGTGGTCATCATCGAGAGCGCGGGCAGCGGCAGCTATCAGGATGCCGATGCCTACACCGTCAGTCCGCAAGGGGAGCTGGAGATCTTCAATCAGGTCAAGGAGCTGGAACCCAAAGAGGATGTAGTCAAGGCGCTCAGAAGCCCGCAGGACTAAGCCCTCTCCCCGAATCTGAAATATAAAAAGCCCTGATTATCAGGGCTTTGTTGTTTCTGCTGTTGAGGCAAATAGCCTAGAGGCGGGTCGCCCGGATGGAGACCTGCGGCAGCGCCATCTCGTGCTGGGCCGCCACCAGTTGCAGCTCGTAGGCCCCCGCCAGCCAGGTGCGAGCCAGCACGGCATCAACACTGGCGTTGGTAAGCTCGAACGCCGCTACCGGGGTACAACCGGCCAGCAGATTGGCCAGCATGGTGGCACTCAGCAGATCCCCTACCCCGATGGGGTGGCGGGCAAAAGGGTAAAGCGGGCGGGAGAGGTGAAAGGTCCCCTCCTCGCACACCAACAACATCTCGAAGCGGTCCATGGCAAAGCCGGCCTTGCCCAGATGCTTGACCATCACCAGCTTGACCCCTTGCGCGCGCAGCTGCTGGCACGCCTCGATGGCCTCCGGCACATTGCGGATATCGCGGCCGGTGAGCTGTTCCAGCTCCAGCAGATTGGGGGCCAGCATATCGGCGCAGGCCAGTGCCCGGTTTTTCAGAAAATCGGCGACGCCGGGTGCCACTATGCACCCCTTGTCGGGGTGACCCATCACGGGGTCACAAAAATAGAGGGCGGCCGGATTGAGCGCCTTGAGCCGGGCCACAGCAGCCAGGATCTCCTCCCCCTGTTCGGCCGAGCCGAGGTAGCCGCTCAGCAGCGCATCGCACTCGGCCAGCACGCCGATCTCCGCCAGGCCGTTTACCAGCTGACGGATATGGCCGCCGGGCATCACCATCCCCTGCCAGCCTTCGCGGTATTGGGTGTGGTTGGAGAACTGCACCGTGTTCATCGGCCACACCTCGATCCCGAGGCGACGCATGGGAAAAACGGCGGCGCTGTTGCCGGCACAGCCAAAGACTACGTGGGATTGAATGGAGAGCACTCGCTTCATGATTGGCGACTCACGCAATAAGAACAGGAATTCCGGAGGGAAAAACGGGCCTTGCGGCCCGTTGTTGTCACTTTCGACTGTTGTCACTGTCGATTAACGCAGCACCTTGACGGTGTAGCTGCCATCGGCCTGACGATAGAGGCCGTGGATATCGGTCTCGAAGCCCGGGTAGTGGGCACCGATCTCGCACAGCATCTCGAGGAATTCGAGCACCGGCAGAGAATCCTGGGTCACCATCTCGCCCGGCAGAACCAAGGGTACTCCCGGCGGGTACGGCAGGATCATGTTGGCGCTGATGCGGTCAACCATGTCACGCAACGGCACCTCTTCCAGATTGCCCGCCAGCTCTTGCTGCCATGCAGCATGCGGGGTCATCTTCATCTCCGGCAGCACGTCGAACGCCTTGAACATCAGCTCCGGCAGACGATATTTGCAGGTCAGATCGTGGATGCTCTGGGCCAGCTCCTGAATGCGCATCCCTTCGTAGAAGCTCGGATCTTCACGATAGAGGCTCGGCAGGATGTTCTTGATGGTCAGGTTCAGGTCATAACCACGCTTGAACTCGGTCAGGGCGCGCAGCAGTTGCATCGCCTTGGACTGATCGATACCGATGGAGAAGAGGAACAGCATGTTGTAAGGGCCGGTCTTCTCGACCACGATACCGCGCTCGTCCAGGAACTTGGAGACCAGTGAAGCAGGAATGCCCTTCTCCAGCAGTTGGCCGTCACGACCCATACCCGGGGTCAGCAGAGTGACCTTGATCGGATCCAGGTACATGTGGTTGTCATCGATGTCCTTGAAGCCGTGCCAGTCATCTTTCGGATCCAGCTTCCAGCACTCGACGGTGTCGATGTTGTCCGGCTGCCATACGTCGAAGAACCAGCCTTCGCTCTGATCACGCAGACGCTTGATCTCTTTGCGGAAGGAGATGGCGCGATCGATGGAGTCCTTGATCAGACGCTTGCCGGTGTTGCCACGCATCATGGCAGCGGAGATCTCTGTCGATGCCACGATGCCGTACTGCGGCGAGGTGGAGGTGTGCATCATGAAGGCTTCGTTGAAGGTCTCTTCCTCCACCTCACCCTTGATGTGGATCATCGAGGCCTGGGAGAAGGCCGCCAGCAGCTTGTGGGTGGACTGGGTTTCGTAGAACACCTTGCCCGGCATGGCTTCACCGCTCATGCCGCACTTGCCTTCATAGATCGGGCTGAAGTTGGTGTAAGGCACCCAGGCACTGTCGAAGTGGATGTAAGGGGTATCCAGACTCTCCTTGATGAAGCCGGTGTTGTAGAGCAGGCCATCATAGGTGGAGTTGGTGATCACCGCGTAACGGGGAGCCTGGGCACCCGGTGTCGCGGCAACCTTGGCAGCAATGGTCTCGCGGCTGAATTCGCTCTGCGGGATACCACCCAGAATGCCGTAGGCGTTGCGGGTCGGACGGAAGTAGAGCGGAGTCACGTCGTTCATCATCATAAGGTGAGTGAGCGACTTGTGGCAGTTGCGGTCAACCAGCACTGTGCTGCCGGCCGGTGCGGAGAACATGCCGACGATCTTGTTGGCAGTGGAGGTGCCGTTGGTAACGATATAGGAGCGATCGGCGTTGAAGGTACGGGCGATATACTCTTCGGCTTCCTTGTGCGGACCGGAGTGATCCAGCAGGGAGCCCAGCTCCGGCATGGAGATGGAGACGTCAGCCTTGAACGCGTTCGGGCCGTAGAAATCATAGAAGATGCTGCCGGCCGGGCTCATCTGGAAGGCGGTACCGCCCATGTGACCCGGAGTACAGAAGGTGTATTTACCCTCTTCCACGTACTTGAACAGCGCCTTGGTAAACGGCGGCAGGATGGCGTCTTGATACTCCTGAGTGGCCTGACCCATCTTGAGGGCGATGTCGTCGGCCATGCCGAGACGGTACTCGAAGAAGTGCACGTTCAGACGCAGGTCGGTCAGGTGAATGTCCAGGGTGGACTGGTCGTTGGCAAAGGCGAAGATCGGCAGCTTCTCGTTGCGATCGTGGATCTCCTTGCACAGGCCCAGAGAGTATTTGTCCCAGTCGAAGATGGCGCCGCAAACGCGGGGGTTCTTCTCAATCAGTTTCAGCAGGTCGGCGACGTCGACCGGATAAACAACCTCGAAACCCTTGCGCTCGAGGGAGGCTTGCAGCTGGCGAATGGGCTCTTCTTTAAAGAAAACGCCGAGGTGGTTGAGGATGGCAATGATATTCATCGTAATGCTCCACACGTAAAGGGGCGCTCTCCATCAGGGATGGTGAGTGAAGAGCGCTCGGAAGATAAAAGGGGAAATCAGTTGCTGGGTTGTTCGTTCAGCAGGGCGTCGTGCTGACGCAGACCCTGTTTTTTGGCGTAGAACATCAGGATGATGAGCGACACCACGAAGGTAGCGGTGAGGTTGGAACCCTTGGCACCCATCAGGGCTACCAGACAGAAGACACAGGCCACACCGGAGAAGATCATCGCGCCGATGCTGCGGGAGGTCATGCCCTCGAAGCGGATCAGGTTAATGCTGGAGTAGAAGTAAGGCAGCATGGTCAGCAGCACCGCATCTGTGGTCAGCACGTTGAAGAGATCGGCAGCGTGAGCGGACTGGGAAGTAAAGGCGGTCAGGCCAACCATCAGGGCAGTCATCTTCAGGGAGCCCAGGATCAGACCCTTCTTGGCTACGCCGTTCTTGTCCACTTCGCCATAGATTTTCGGGAAGTTGCCGTCGTTGGCGGCACGCTTGCCCGCCTCGCCCACCAGCATCATCCAGGAACCGAGCGAGGTGAAGCAGGCCAGGGCGGTGAAGGCAGAGACGAAGGGTGCAGACCAGCTACCGAAGATGGCGGAAGAGGCCATGGCAAACGGGGCGCCGGAGGCAGCCACTTCACCGGCCGGGAACATGCCGCTGATCACCTGGGTAGAGAGGATGTAGATAACACCCGCGATACCGGTACCCAGCATGGTAGCGAGCGGTACGGTACGCTTGGGGTTCTTCACCATGCCGGAAGAGACGGCGGCAGATTCAACACCGACGAAGGACCAGAGGCAGATCAGCACGGCGCTGATGACCGCATGCAGGTCGCTGCCGCTGGTGGTGTTCCAGTTCTGGCTGTAGACGGTGGCATCAAAATGACCCCAACCCAGCACCGCTGTACCGACAACCGGCAGCAGGATCAGCACCAGACCCAGAGTACAGAGTCGGCTCACCCAGCTACCGCCAAGCAGGTTGACGAAGGTGAAGATCCAGACGGCAGCGATGGTGGCTGCGGCGGCCGGAATTGGGCTGTTGAGAATGGGGAAGAAGACCGAGAGGTAGGAGACGCCGGTAATGGCGATGGCCAGGTTACCGATCCAGTTGGCGTGGTAATAGAGCACACCGGTCTGGAAACCGAACACCGGAGAGATCTCGCCAGCGTAAGCAATGGGGCCACCCTCTTGCGGGTTCTTGGTAGCAAGGCGGGCGAAGACAAAGGCGAGGCCCATGGCGCCTACCAGACAGATTGCCCAGCTAAAGACAGAGATGGAGCCGATGGTGGCCAGTGCCGAAGGCAGCAGCGCAATACCACTCCCCATCATGTTGCCGGCCACCACACCTGTACAGGCGATAAGGCCAATCTTCTTGCTCGTATCTAGGGACATAAGATCTCCGGTTCTATAAAAGGTCGGGTCGTCACATACACATTTGGCGGAACGCCCCGCCAAAGAATGGGCACAGACTAGGCCTCTCATCCCCGGAAAACATAAAGACCAGCTAACGGATAAAAATATGAGGCAACTTTTTTCGCCGCCTCGTCACTTTTGATAAAAACCATTTAAAAACAGTTAATTGACATCGCATCACACAGCAGTCTTGATAAAACCTTGATATCCTTCCGCCCCATTTTTGCCCCTTGATAGCCCCCTTATCTCGCCGTCTTGATATTTTTGGCCAGATAAACCAAGGATAAAGCGGCTCCTATTGCGCCCCCTGCCCTTGTAACCATCCGAACGCCCTTTGGGTC
>NZ_CAWNZT010000347.1:0-2829 GCF_963878965.1 Aeromonas sp. HMWF015
ATGAGCCTGCATTGACGAATGCCAGATAGTCAAACGCCTCCCATTGGGAGGCGTTTTTCTTGGGACGACCACACATCAACCCTGGCTATCGCTGTGGTACGGTCAGATTGGCAAGCAGAGCTTCAAGCTCTTCGCCAGTGCGGGCCGCGCAGTATTGATCGACCCGCTCGTGGGTCAATTGCGGCGCGAGACGTTCAATCAGATCGTAGAGATAGCCACATAAAAATGCCCCTCTGCGTAACCCGATAGCGGCCACACCGCCTGGTAGCCAGGGCGCCGTTTTGAGCACCAGATCGCCATCGCGCTGGGGCTCCCAAGCAAAAGTTGCCATCACCCCGATGCCCATCCCTTGTCTGACATAGGTCTTGAGCACATCGCTGTCGCTCGCACAGCAGGCGATCTTGCTCTCGGCATGAGCGCTGTCAGTACCATGAGCAGCAGAGAGCGCCCTTCCATCGGTCACCAATGCAAACTCCACCAGCTCGGCCGGGATCAGCGATGTTGCTCTGGCCAACGGATGATCCTTTGGCAGCACCAAGCCCCGTTGCCATTGAAAACAGGGGAGCATCAGCAGATCGCTCCCCTCCTCCGGTTCATCGGCAAGCAGCAGAGCGGCAGCGCCATCATGCACGGCAGTACGGCATTGCGCCGCACTCCCCTGCATCACCGTTACGGCAACTTTGGGAAAACGGGCCATGAAGCCCTTGAGGATGGCGGGCAGAATATAACGGGCCTGCAGATGAGTGGCCGCAATGGTGAGGGTTCCCTGCTCCGGATGCACATGCTGCCTGGCCATCACTTTGATAGTGGCCACCTTGTCCAGCACCTCGGCGGCCACTTTGATCACGTCCCGACCGATGGGAGTGATCTGGGTCAGGTGTTTGCCGCTGCGCTCGAAGATCTGGATCCCCAGTTCATCCTCCAGCATCCGCACCTGTTTGCTGATCCCGGGCTGGGAGGTGAAGAGGCTCTCGGCGGTGGCCGACAGATTCAGCCTGTGGTTCGCCACCTCGACGATATAGCGCAATTGCTGCAGTTTCATGGTCTAGCCCTCAAGCGAACTCACCATTAATAGTAACAAACTTCCAGCAAGGGCCCGCCGCCATCAGGCCGGGCGCTCCTTGAGCAGGAAATCTCGCAAGGCACGATTGGCCATGGAGAGCGGATCGCCACGCCGCCACGCCACACAGAGATCGAGATAGATGGGCGGGTCGAAGGGCACACCACTCAGATCCGGTTCCTCTTCCAGCACCATCCGCAAGAAGGTGGTCACCGCAAAGCCTTGCCGCACCACCGCCTTGAGCAGAGGGATCAGATTGCTCTCGAAGGCGATATCGGGTTCGACGCCCAGGCTCTGGGCCAGCGCCTCCATATGCTCCCGGTGATAGAAACCGCGGCGAAACAGCGCAAGCTCCTGAGCAAAAAACTGCGAGAGGGTCACGGCCGGTTCACCACACAGGGGGTGATCGTCCCCCACCACCATCAACATCTCTTCGCTTAGCAGATGCGCCCCCTCGATGGCGGGCGGCAGATCACTGGTGATGAGGATGGCCAGATCGAGGGAGCCATCCACCATCCGGCTGAGCAGCTCGCGGGTGCCGGCCTCTTCGACCCGGATCTTGAGCCCGGGATAGCGATGCTTGAAGGCCATCAGACGAGGGGGAAAATAGTAGGAGCCCATCATATAGGGGATCCCGATCCGCACCTCCCCTCGCTCCAACCCCTTCAGTTCGGCCATCTCGGCCTCGGCCTGATGCATTTGCAACAGCAGGCGCTCGGCATGGCGGCAGAGCACCTCCCCCTCCGGGGTGAGCCGTACCGCCCGATCCTGCCGATCAAACAGCCGCAACTCGAGCTGTTGCTCCAGTTTGGCGATGGCCATGCTGATGGCAGGTTGTGCCACGTGCAGGCTATTGGCTGCCTTGGTAAACGAACCAGCATCCCTGACCGCCAGCAGATAGGTGAGCTGTTTCAGATCCATATATCAATTCATCTTATGAGATGGATAACTTAAATATATTATATTTATAACAGCAAGGGCTATACCCTGACCAAAAGCTGTCAGGACAATACGCAATGATTGAAGTCGGAAGTCGCGAGTGGATACGCGCAACCCTGGCCCTCAGCCTGGGCTCTTTTCTGGTGTTTCTGAACCTCTACCAGACCCATCCCCTGTTACCCCTTATTGCCGAGGTCTTCTCGGTCAACTCCCTTTCGGCCAGCTGGACCCTGGCAGGCTGTACCGCAGGCCTCGCCGCCTCCCTGCTGATCTGCGCCAGACTGGCGGATCGCCATGGCCGTCGGCAAGTCATGCTGGGTACCCTCACCCTGGCGATCCTGCTCTCGTTGTTGATCCCGCTGGTTGAACAGTTCAGCTCCCTGCTATTGCTGCGCATCCTGCAGGGGGCGCTGCTGGCCGGGTTACCAGCCACTGCGATTGCCTATATGGGGGAAGAGTTCAGCAAACGGGCACTGCTCTCGGCGGTGGGGGTCTATATTGCCGCCAACTCCCTCGGTGGCATTGCCGGTCGGGTGATCGGTGGCCTGCTGGCGGGCTGGTTTGGCGACTGGCAGCATACCTTTCTGGGGATTGGTGTTATCAGCCTGTCGCTGTTGCCGCTGGTCTTCCGGCTACTGCCCCATCAGACCCGCTTTGTGGCGAGCGCTCCCGTTCGCGGTCAATTTGCCCGCGCCTTGCAGCAACACCTGACCAACCCCTTGCTGGTAGGGGCTTACCTTATCGGGGGGCTCAACTTCATGGTGTTTCTGAACCAGTTCAGCTATCTCACCTTCCTGCTGGCCAAGCCCCCTTTCTCCCTGCCCACCCGG
>NZ_CAWNZT010000348.1:0-3591 GCF_963878965.1 Aeromonas sp. HMWF015
CCGGGGGGGCGGGCGGATCAACCTCACTGCCAGTTTGCCGCGCAGATGCGCACTTTGTGAGCGGGCGCACAGCCTGTCAGTGCACCCCTTGTTTGCAAATTAACCAGCCGTTAACGTGGCGAGGCTGCCTGTTGGCAGCACCCATCAATGGACATGGGTTCATCGACATAGTTGGCCACCGACTGTCTACAACCGATATGGAGGGGAGTGATGCCAATCATGACAGCTACGCCCCGGGCAGCTTGCCTGCTCGCCCACTGGTATACCCGGGATCCCATTCTCACCTTCGACTTTCCTCACCGCTGATTGGCGGCACCCGCCGTTTGAATTTGTCAGCCGGACGACCCTGATCGCCCCGGCCTCTTTGCCAATCCCGATTTCAAACACACTGGCCCCGCGCCGGTGAGGAGTCTTTTATGCGTCGTATACCCGAGCCGTTTCGTATCAAGATGGTCGAGCCCATCAAACAGACCACTGGCGCCGAGCTCCGTGCCGCCCTCGAGGCCGCTGGCTGGAACCCCTTCCTGCTGCTGGCTGAAGATGTCTACATCGATCTGCTGACCGACAGTGGCACCGGTGCCATGTCCGATCGCCAGTGGGCCGGCATCATGATGGGGGATGAGGCCTATGCGGGCAGCCGCAACTTCGTCGAGCTGGAGCGCACGGTGCGCGAGATCTTTGGCTATCAGCATGTGATGCCCACCCACCAGGGGCGCGGGGCCGAGCAGATCCTCTTCCCCGAGCTGGTCAAGCGCTGCAAGGGCAAGGCGCCGGTGTTTATCTCCAACTACCACTTCGACACCACCAAGGCCCATGTGGAGTTGGCTGGCGCGCGGGCCATCAACCTGCTCACCCCGAAAGCCCTCGACACCACGGCCCCTTATGCCTGGAAGGGGGATTTTGATCTCCCTCGCCTGACCGACACCATCGAGACCCTGGGGGCCGCCAACGTGGCCGGCATCATCATCACGGTCACCTGCAACAGCGCCGGCGGTCAGCCGGTCTCCATGGCCAATATGGAGGCAGTCTCCGAGCTGGCCCGTCGTCACCATATTCCGGTGGTGATCGACGCCGCCCGCTTCGCCGAGAACGCCTGGTTTATCAAGGAGCGGGACTCGGCCTATGCCAAGCGCAGCATCAAGGAGATAGTGCGCCAGATGTTTGCGCTGGGGGACATCTTCACCATGTCGGCCAAGAAGGACGGGCTGGTCAATATCGGCGGGCTCTGCTGTTTCAAAGAGGATCTCGAGCTGTTCCGCGCGGTGCAGGTGCGCTGCGTGGCGATGGAGGGGTTTGTCACCTATGGCGGCCTCGCCGGGCGGGATATGGCGGCGCTCGCCATCGGCCTGCGCGAGGGGATGGATGAGGAGTATCTCACCTATCGCATCAGTCAGGTGGCCTATCTCGGCGAGCGGCTGGCCGAGGCGGGGATCCCCATCCAGACCCCCACCGGCGGTCATGCGGTATTTGTCGATGCCAAGAAGCTGCTGCCCCATATTCCGGCCGAGCAGTTTCCGGCCCATGCGCTCGCCTGCGAGCTCTATCTGGAAGGGGGCGTGCGCGGGGTGGAGATTGGCTCCCTGTTGCTGGGGCGTGATCCCGCCACCGGCAAGCAGGAGGCGGCGGACTTTGAGTTGCTGCGTCTCACCATTCCGCGCCGGGTCTACACCCGGGATCACATGGACTATGTGGCCGACTGCCTGATTGCGGTGAAAGCGCGGGCCAGCGACATTCGCGGACTCACCTTTGACTACGAGCCGCCGCTGCTGCGCCACTTCACGGCGCGGCTAAAACCTGTCTGATCAGCAACCGGTTAGATGTGGTGATCAATCGCGCCAAGCCGTGAGATCAAGGGCTGCTCCCGGTTAAACGGCACAGTAAAAAAGCCCCCGCACCTTGGTGCGGGGGCTTTCGTTTATCCAAGCAAAGCCGGGGTCAGACCGCCTGATACTCCAGCTCGACGGAGCCCAGCGCCTTGAGGGTGGACTGGGCGGAGTCACGCTGGCTGATCTGGCCGTTCTTGTTCTCCAGCAGCACGGCGCGGCGGATGGCGGCGAGATCTTCGCCGTTAAGCACCGCATGGGCGCAGGCCATCTGCATCGGCGGCAGGCTGGGGTTGAAGGCGGCGTTCTCGGCGTAGCGGCCAGAGAAGATGCGGCCATCGGCAAACTGCAGCGCCACCGCGGCATAGCCCTGACTGTAGGGGGCGTAGCTTTGACGGGCGGCGGCCAGCGCGGCCTGCCACAGCGGGTCTTCGCTTTGAAGTTCAAGCTCTGCGTGATCCTGCGGGCTCATCAGCGCATCCGTGATGTCGAGATCCGCCGGGCCAAACGAGTGGGGCAGGAAGGATTGCAGGGCGCTCAGGTCATCGGGCAGAGAGACTTTCAGGATCTTGGCGGTGCTCAGCTCGTTCATGAACTGACGGCAGTGGCCGCAAGGGGTGTAGTTGACGGTGATTTCAGAGATCCCGGTCTCGCCACCCAGCCAGGCGTTGGAGATGGCGGACTGCTCGGCGTGAACCGAGTGGAACAGACCTTGCCCTGCAAACTCCATGTTGGCGCCGAAGTACCAGGTGCCGCTCAGGCCGCAGGCGATGGCACCGACGTAAAACTTGGAAATGGGTGCCACCGAGCAGGCGGCGGCCAGCGGCAACAGGGCGAGGCGCAGGGCGCGATCATCGAGACCTGTGGCGGCTTTCAGGGTGGCGACTTGCTCCGGCGTGAAGCGGGCGTTGAAGTCGGCACTATCCAGCATGGGCTGCACGGCTGCTTTGAGCGGGGCAGAGAGGGTATCGAATGGCTTGGCAAAACGGGGATGCATAGTGTGTCCTCAAAGGCCAATTGGGCGGCCATTGTAGGGAGCAAGCTCGGGTAAATGTGTGAGCAGGCTCACGCCCTGACGGGCAAACGGAGGGGGATGGTAATGGAAACGTTTGTCTTGTGCAAATTGTGCGGCAGGTCGCACCCCGACAGCGCTGCAGAGCCGTCGGGGTGGTTAATCATCGGTCAGGTGAGCCAGTGATAGATGGCAAAGAGGAGGGGAGCGACGGCAGCGGTGAGGATACCGCACACCACCATGGCGAGCGATGCAAAGGCGCCTTGGGTGATCCCCTTCTCGGCGGAGGTGGCGGTGCCGATGGCGTGGGCACAGGCCCCCATGGCGAGCCCTTGCGCTTCCGGGTCGGTCACTTTCAGCAGTTTGAGCAGCGGGTAGCCGATCAGGGCGCCGACAATTCCCACCACCACCACCACGGCGGCCGCAATGGCGGGAATGCCGCCGATGGACTGGCTGACGCTCATGGCGAGCGGGGTGGTGATGGATTTGGTCGCCAATGAGGCGAGCAGCGCCGGATCTGTGCCCATAAAATGACCGATCAGCAGGGTTGTGCACACCGAGATCAAGACGGAGGCGAGGGTACAGATTAGGATGGGCTTGAGCTTGGCCTGGATCTGGCGCGCTTGCTGATAGAGCGGCAGCGCCAGCGCCACCACGGCGGGCTCCAGCAGCATGGTAATGGGGCTGCTGCCGCGCTCGTACTGCTCCAGCGGCAGATCGAGCCAGAGCAGCAGGCCAATGATCACCGCGGTCGGC
>NZ_CAWNZT010000348.1:3660-19476 GCF_963878965.1 Aeromonas sp. HMWF015
AACCCTTTTTCGAACTACAAGGAGTAGTGATGACATCCCTCTTGTCCCGAGTTCGCCAGCTGGCGAACGATAATGCGTTGCCACCCTATCTGCTGCAAACCCGTGAGTGGGAAGGGCCCCTGTGTCGGGTGCGACTCGACAACACCGGCGCTGATGCCACCCCGGTTGAGCGCTGGGTGCTGTTTGACGGCAAGCTTGGCCTGCCGGTGGAGAGTGCCATCTATGGCGAAGGATTCCAGATGCTGGCCCAGACCATGGGTAGCTGGCATTCACCGCAACATGTCGGCCGTTGCCCCGATGCCAGCGTTTATCGCATCACCGATGACAATGGCTATCACACCATTCACAACCTGTTGCTGGTGGAGCATGGCAAGGGGTGGCTGCTGCTCGCCTTTGCCAGCTGCCACCGTTTTGGCGGGGAGTTTCGCCTCTATCCCGATGGTCGCTTGAAGATCCTGATGAACTGCGAAGGGCGAAAACTTGCGGCTGGTGAGCATTGGCAGAGCGAGGCGCTGATCTGCCTCGAAGGGGCGGAGCGCGAGGATCTGCTGGCCGAACTGGCACGGCTGATCGAGGCCGAGCACGGCTCGCTGATCGGCAAGGTGAGTGATCGCCCGAGCGGCTGGTGCTCCTGGTATCACTACTACGCCGAGGTGAGCGCTGCCGATATTCGCGAGAACCTGCAGGTGCGTGCCGAGCGCTTCCCGGCCCTGCGCTATGTGCAGATCGACGACGGCTATCAGGCCAAAATGGGCGATTGGCTCACACCATCGGCCAAGTTCGAGCAAGGCGTTGCTTCACTGGCTGCCGAGATCAAACAGGCTGGCTGCGAGCCCGCTCTCTGGGTCGCTCCCTTTATTGCCGAACCAAGCTCGCAGGTGTTTCAGGATCATCCCGACTGGTTTGTGAAGGGGGATGACGGTCTGCCGCTGCCTTCCGAACGAGTGACTTATGGCGGTTGGCGCTGCACCCCCTGGTATGTGCTGGACGGCACCCACCCCGATGTACAGGCGCACCTTGAGCGGGTGTTCCGTACTCTGCGCGAGCAGTGGGGCATCCACTACTTCAAGCTCGATGCCAACTTCTGGGGCGCTATCCATGGTGGCCGTTTCCATGATCCGGCTGCCACCCGGGTTGAAGCCTATCGACGCGGCATGGCGGCCATTCTGCGTGGTGCTGGCGATGGTGCCTTCCTGCTCGGTTGCAACGCCCCCATCTGGCCGAGCCTTGGGCTGGTGCACGGCATGCGGGTGAGCGATGACGTGGAGCGCAACGGTCACCGCTATCGCCAGATTGCTCGCGAAGCCTTCTGCCGTGCCTGGCAGAATGACAAGCTCTGGGCCCTCGATCCCGACTGCATCTGTTTGCGTGATCTACCGAGCCAGCAGGCAAGCAAGGCGGATTACAGCTTCCATCTGGCAGCGCTGGTGGCGAGCGGCGGCATGATGCTGGCGGGTGATCGACTGCAAGATCTCGATGAGGAGCAGGCGGCGCAACTGCGCAAGTTGCTGGCGCTCTGCACCGCCCGGGCACCCTCTGCCCGTTTCGAGTCGATGGACTTTGCCTGTGGCGAAGTAAGCCTGCCCGAGGGCGGCACTCTGCTCTGCCTGTTCAACTGGGAGGGGCAACCACAGGAGTTTCTGCTGCCGGAAGGGGGAAGCGATTTTTGGCAGGGGCAGGCAGTCGGCACAACCGTGACCCTGCAAGGGGGCGAGGGGCAGGTGATCCACTACACCTGATCACAGCGTCACCATAAACAATTCAGGCTCCATCACGGAGCCTGAATTGTTTCAATCAGCAGTTATCAGTAACGCCACTCAAAACCGACGGCGTATTTGGCGGAACCATAGCCCGGGATATCACTGCCGGAGGCGATCGCCTTGAGGGTCAGCAACGGGGTGATGGGCACCCCCAGACCAAAACCGATGGCCAGCTGATCATTGGGGTTCCCCATCAGATCGACCCGCATCACCCGATAGAGGGACATATCCTCGCTCAGGTGCATATAGGCTTGCGAAGCTCGGTTATAGACCTGGCCAAACACCTCCAGCTGGAAACCTGATTGGGCGCTGATGGCCAGCGGTACCCCGACAAACTTGTAGAGATGGGAACCGTTGAAGTAGCTGTTGGTGATCAGGGGAGTGAAATCAGTCTGCTGATAAAGGGTGTTGAAGTTCTGTTCTACGATGCGATAGGTCTGCTCGGGCAGGCGAGCAAGATAATCCGGTACATCGAACCGGTATGCGGCGTTGGCTGCCAGCGGCAGCAGGGCCAGTAATCCGAGCAGTGCGTGGTGACGAGGCATCAGCAAATGGCTTCCGTTCGGCCAAAGAGATCTCTTGCTTG
The DNA here is from genome assembly GCF_963878965.1 of Aeromonas sp. HMWF015. Lineage (NCBI taxonomy): Bacteria > Pseudomonadati > Pseudomonadota > Gammaproteobacteria > Aeromonadales > Aeromonadaceae > Aeromonas > Aeromonas sp. HMWF015. The sequence goes on from NZ_CAWNZT010000348.1 coordinate 6,007, forward strand.
GGAGACATCCGCTCAGGATGTTGCAAGATATTGGTTTTTGGGGAAATCCCCTTCGTCATTATGACCTGAAGAAGGGGATGGGCGGGAAGGATTTATTGTGAAACTACTCACAACTCATAAATCTTCCAGATAGTGGTAGAGACTCTTTAGAATCGCAAAGTTCCGTTCGTTACTCTGGTTCAGCTCGGCCAGTGCCTCGAGACGGGGCACATAGTCCGGCAGACGGCGGCTGAAGTAGTCGCTGCAGTGCAGGCGCCAGCGTTTCTGCTCTGCTTCGCTCAAGGTGTGTGGCCAGTTGCGGGCGCGGTAGCGGAACAGCATCTCCGGCAGCCGGGCGTCGGTAAAGGCGAACTCCCGCTCACCCAGCAGGTCCGCGGGGGTAGCACGCACCAGATCCATGGTGGACTTGTCGCCGTGGCCAAAGAATCCGGCGTAGAGCTGGGTATCGGGGTCGCTCTCATTGCTGCCGGCAAACTCCTGATTGAACACTTCCACCAGTTTTTCCCGTACTTCGGGGTGGGCGCGCAGCAGATCCAGGCTCTTGCGGCACTGCTCCCGATCGATGCCCAGCTGGTCGGCCCGCTCTGCCCTCAGGGTGGCGGCCGGTGCAAGAACCGGACACTTGTTGATGTGCACCAGTTTGACCGGAATGCTTGCCAGATCCCCCAGCTCCTCTTTTTTGGTATAGAGGCGCTCGCGGATCTCTTCGCTGGTGAGCTCGATAAGCGGGGTGGGGTCGCGGGTCAGATCCACCATGATCACCGCGTTCTGGTTGGTGGGGTGCCAGGCGAGCGGCGAGACCCAGCTTGCGCATCCCTGCCACGGGGAGAACATGCCGGAGACGTGTACCAGCGGTTTCATGGTCACCACGTCGATGAGGGCCTTCACTTTGTTCTTGTTGCGAAGGTCAAACAGGTACCCGAACAGCTTGGGCTGGGCTTTTTTCACCAGCTTTGCCATCTCGATGGTAGCCAGCACGTCCGAGAGTGCATCGTGGGCATTGGCATGGGCGACGCCGTTGGCGATAGTCAGCTTCTCCAGCCGGAAACTCGGTTTGCCTTCATCATCAAAGGCCCACTCGATCCCCTCCGGGCGCAGGGCGTAGCAGGCCCGCAGCATGTCGAGGATATCCCAGCGGGAGTTGCCATTTTGCCAGCTGTAGGCATAGGGGTCATAGAAGTTGCGATAGAGGGTGTAGCGGGTCACTTCATCATCGAAGCGGATGCTGTTGTAGCCCAGCACACAGGTATTCGGAGTGGCGAACTGCTCGTGGATCTGGCGAATGAAATCCGCCTCGCACAGCCCGTCCTTCATCGCTTTTTGCGGCGTGATGCCGGTGATCAGGCACGCCTCCGGATCTGGCAGGTAGTCCGCCGGCGGTTTGCAATAGATGACCAGCGGATCGCCAATAATGTTGAAATCCGCATCGGTACGAATACCGGCAAACTGCGACGGCCTGTCCTTGGCGGGGCTGATGCCGAAGGTCTCGTAGTCGTGGAAATAGAATGTTGGCTCGTTGCCCGCGTGTGCTGTTTTGCTCATGTTGCTCGAGATGAGGTATCCGATGACGGTAGCGCCTGGCGCTAGGGTGGGCGGTGCTAGGCACCACAATTGCCTGCATGGTAAACCATAGCGCAGGCAGAACGAAGGGCGAGCCGTGCAGGTGGCGGTTTATTGGGCGGTTGCTCCCGATATCTTATGCACTTCTGTCTTGCTCACCGGGACTATACGACCAATTTATCTCGTAGGATGCGATGATTTTTTATGACACCAGAATGTTAGCCTGGTCCCATATCCGCTGGTTATAAGGGGTATAACCAGCGTGTGACAGCGGGAGCCTTTAGACTGCAGGCCTCAAAACAGCAATTTTGCAGGTGGTGCAGTTATGGTGATTACTCAGGGTCCACAGTTCAACGGCAAGGCATCCAAGCGGATGCATGTGATGGCCAAACCTATCGGGGCCGTGTGTAACATCGACTGTACCTACTGCTACTACCTGAGCAAGCAGGATCTGCTGGAATACAAGAAGGGGTGCTCGCCCCAGATGGACGAGCAGACCCTTGAGACCTATATCCGCCAATATATCGAGGGGCAGAATACCCCCGAGATCATCTTCTCCTGGCAGGGGGGCGAGCCGACGTTGCTCGGGCTCGACTATTTTCGCAAAGTGGTCGAGTTGCAGCGCAAATACCAGCCGCAAGGGGTGGTGATTGCCAACGACCTGCAGACCAACGGAATCCTGCTCAACGATGAGTGGTGTGAATTTCTGGCCGCCAACAACTTTCTCATCGGTTTGAGCATCGATGGCCCCGAGTTGCTGCACAACGCCTATCGGGTCAACCGAGCCGGGCGCGGTACCTTCAATCAGGTGATGGCGGCGGTGGCGTTGCTGCATAAATACAAGGTGAAGTTTGCCACCCTGACCTGCGTGAACAACCTCACCAGCAAGAATGCGCTGGAGGTTTATCGCTTCCTGCGTGATGAGGTGAAGTCGCCCCAGATGCAGTTTATCCCCATCGTCGAGCAGAAGAGTTTTCGCACCACCGCGCCCCAGACTTGGCAACCGCAGGAGCAACTCAAGCAGGGGGACAAGCGCCTCAATCCCTGGCACAAGAATTCGGTGGTTGAGCCCTGGTGCGTCTCGGCCGAGGGGTGGGGGGATTTTCTCATCACTATTTTCGATGAGTGGGTGCAGCGGGATCTGGGGCGGGTCTTCGTGCAATATTTCGAGGCGAGTGTCGAGACCTGGATGGGACGCAAGAACCCCCTCTGTACCTTGGGGGAGATCTGCGGCAAGGGGCTGGCGATGGAGCCCAACGGCGATGTGTTTGCCTGTGACCACTATGTCTATCCCAAGTACAAGATCGGCAATATCCACCATCAGCCGCTCAGTGAGCTGGCGTATTCGCCCGCCCAGCAAGCGTTCGGCTTTGCCAAATCGCGCAGCCTGACCCGCCAATGCCAGCAGTGTGACTACCAGTTTGCCTGCTATGGGGAGTGCCCGAAGAACCGCTTTATTCGCACCCACGAAGGGGAGGCAGGTCTGAATTACCTCTGTGCCGGTTGGTACAAGTTTTTCAGCCATATCGATCAGTCGATGGCCTATATCCTGCGCCGTGCCGGTTACCCTGTGGCCCATGGCAAGTATCGTGATGCGGTGATGAATAATGGCGTCATGACACATGGTCAGAGGAAATAAGCGATGCAGAGCGTGTTGAGTCGCCACGAGTTCCGTCACACCCGCTCCGGCACCATGGGCGCCTTGTGGCTGGCCCTTGGCATGACCCTGTCTGGCGCAGCGCTGGCGGTAGCCAGCCCTGCGCCGCCGGTCACCACATCAGCGAATGGGGCACCCACCGCATCCGTGGCGGCCAGTGCGCCCTCAGCCGCCCAGATCCAGCAGTGGGCCTACAATGCGCAGGATATCTCCCTGCCAGCGGTGGATCGGGCCGATGCCCTGCGCCAGCTGGCGGCTTATCCGAACCAGAACAGTCTGGTGGCGGTGGCCAGAACTCTGCGCGACGAGAGTGCGCTGGTGCGAGAAGCTGCGGTCGTGGCTGCCGACCCTTATCAGTTTGCGCACCGCTGGCGACTGCTCTCACCGCTGCTGGCTGACAGCAGTGCCGAGGTTCGCCGCGCCGCCACCCTCAATCTGGCGCGCGATTATGGCGCCATGAATGAGGGGCAACTGAGCGCCATTGGCCAGCCGCTGGCGGAGGTGAGCGAGTATCTCGCCCGGCAGCAGGCCCCTGCGCAGCAGCTGTTGCAGGCAGATCTCTATCGCTGGACCCGGCAGTGGGACAAGGCGCAGGCAAGCTACGAACAACTGCTGGCTAATCAGCCCGATAATCCCCGGATCTGGCTTGGTCTCTCTGACAACTTGCGGGCCCAGCAACGGGATGGCGAGGCACTGGCCTTGCTCAACAAAGGGATTCTTGCGCTGCCGCAGAATGCCAACCTCCATTACGCCAAGGCGCTGACCCAGGTGCGCCTCGATCAGAAGAGCGAAGCGGCAGTCACCATGGCGCAGGCGGCGACCCTCGCTGGCAACAACAGCTACTTCTGGTATCTCAACGGGGTGCTGCAAGAGCCGCTGGATCTCGAGAAAGCCATCGGCTCGTTCGAGCTTGCCTACCGGATCTCCGGCGCGCCGGAGCAGCTCTATGCGGTGTGCGATATCTACCTTCGCCACGATCACCCCAAGAGCGACGCCTGCATGAGTGAACTTGGCAAGATAGCGCCCCCCGAGGTGCTGGCCGAGCTCAATAGCAAGCGCGCGAGCAAGACGAGCACGCCGCCGGTTTCCGCTGGCCAGTGATGGCTGCCACTTCTCTTACTGCACAGGTCAGGTTATGACGATCATACCGTTCAAATTCGCAATTCCGTTGCTGGCGACCACCCTGCTGGTGGCCGGCTGCACCCTCTCGGTCAAACAGGGCAACCAGCCGCTCCATCCGCTGCGACAGAAGGTTGAAGCGGACATGGTGCTGGTGGAAGGGGGCCGTTTTGAGATGGGCTCCAACGACCCTGCCGCCAAACCGAGCGAAGGGCCGCAGCATACGGTCTCGCTCAACAGCTTCTACATGGCAAAATTCGAGGTGACCCAGGCTCTGTTCGAAGCGGTGATGGGCCCCTCCATCAGCTATTTCCAGGCACCGGATGTACCGGTCAACAACCTCAGCTGGCAACAGGCCAATCTGTTTGTGACAAGGCTCAATGAGTTGACCGGCGCTCACTACCGCTTGCCCACCGAAGCTGAGTGGGAGTATGCAGCCAAGGGGGGCAAGCTGAGTAAAGGCTATCGTTACAGCGGCTCCGATCAGATTGATGAAGTGGCCTGGTACAGCGGCAACGCCAAGAATCGCGCCTATCCGGTGGGGCTGAAAAAGCCCAACGAGCTGGGGCTATACGACATGACCGGCAATGTGGGGGAGTTTGTGGCTGATGCCTATGAAGAGACCTTCTATCGCCACAGTCCTCAAGCGAACCCGAACAATGCCCAGGAGAGCAAGAGCCACCTCGCCCATAAGTCGGTGCGAGGCGGCAGCTATGCCTATGAGGCTGAATTGTCTGAAAATTTCCGGCGTGATTTTGCCAGCCAGTCGGTGATGATGGCAGACATGGGATTGCGATTGGTGCGAGATGCCCGTTAGGACTGAACGATGGAGGTGGTCAGCCCCAGCTCGCTGACCACTTCGAACAACTGCTGGCGCAGCCAGCGGTGGCCAGCCTCGGTGGTCCGGCTGGGGTGCCAGATGGCCGACAGGCTGAATACTGATTCCTCGAAGGGGAAGGGGAGTACCCGCACATCATACATGCCGGCAAAGGTATTTATGATGGAGGTGGGCAAAACCCCGATGATCTCGCTGCATGCAATGATGGGCAGCATCTCCATGGCGGTTGGCACCCGTACCACGATATTGCGGTTGGCCATTTGCGGCAGGTGCTCGGCGGTGATCATGCTGCCTCTGACCTGCCACTGGGCCAACGCCACATGCTCTTCGGTAAAATAGGCCTCCACCGTCAAGTTGCTGCCCAGTCGCGGGTGGTCGCTGGCACACACCACCTTCACCTGCTCGCCATAGAGCACCTCGCTCTTGAGCATGCTGCGCCCGCTCTGGGTCATGTCGATGATGAGATCATAACGCTGCATCCGCAGGTCACTCTCCATATCTTCGGTAAAGAGGGGATGCACCTCGAGCGAAATACCCGGGGCGTGAGCCCGGATCTTGCACAGCAGCGCCGGGACCAGTTGGGCGCTGACCAGTCTGACACAGGCGATGGAGAAGACTCGCTGGGAAGTGCGTGGATTGAACGTGCGCGATGTAGATAGGGTCGAACTGAAGTTTTTCAGCGCGGCCGCCATCGCCGGATAGATGTCGATGGCAAACGAGGTGGGCTCCATCCCCACGACCTTGCGATTAAACAGAGGATCACCGTAGATCTCCCGCAGTCGCTTGAGGGCCTTGCTGACGGCGGGTTGGCTGATCTCCATGCGTGTCGCCGCCCGGGAGAGGCTGCGCTCTTCGTAGATGGCGACAAAGATCGGGATCAGGTTCAGCTCGGTACTTCTGATGTCTAACAAGAGATGCCTCGTTACATGTTCGTGGAAAAATCACACTGCCTTGGCACTGCCGGGTAGCCGGAGGGGAGAACCTGCCACGCCAGTCAGGTGGCGTGGCAGCCAGCGGGTATCCCACTTTGGCAGTGTAATGAAGTGGGCAAAGTGGGACAACCAGTGCAGGGGTTGGTTGCTGCGTGGCGCACTTTATTTATCTGTTTGCGTTGCAGGATGACTGATCCGCTGAGGTCGGTTTGCCAGTCAGGGGGGTCAGTTCCGGCAGGGCCGCTTGCCAGCCGATAATGTGGCCCAACCGTGAACGGATGTTGCCAAGACTGGTGCCCCGTTGCCTTTGCAGGCGCACCAGCAGGCGCCAGCCCATCCTGAGCGCATCAGCCCGATCAAGGGGATCTTGCTGGAATACAACCTGTTGTTGCTGCCAAGCCGGATCGGAACTGACATGGCTCAGTTCCAGCCAACCCCTCTTGGCCCGCAGATAGCGATAGGCCAGTACCCGCACCGCCCCCCACTGCCTGCTCCAGATGGCGGCCCCATATTGCCAGCCGAGCGGGCGAGGGTGGTGACGGTAGTAACGGGCCATAGCCAGAAGTGCCAGCACCAGCAGGGCTACACCACTGGCTACTCCAAGCAACCGATGCCAGTAGGCCGCCAGCCAGGAGGCGGGAGTGTGGCGCACTTGCAGGGTCAGCCCAGAGAGGGTCAGGGTTTGCAGCTGGCCAGTCTGGCTGTTCCACCAGGCAAGCTCCAGCGCGGGCAGGGTCAACTCACCACCGCGCTGCACGATATAGGTAGTCTGATCTTCCCGTGTCGAGAGGTACTCCCCCCGCTCCTGGGTATCGTTCAGTCGGGCTTGCGTCGGATAGGCCTGTACCCGCCCATCGCTTGCAAGCGGAGTGATCAGCGGCGGGATCAGCACCGAGAGGGTATCCTGCCCGCTGGCGGTCACGGTGCGGGTGATAGCATCCCCCACCCGCAGCTCGCTGTCAGCATGGTCATCCGCAGAGCGCTGCCAACGCTGGCTCAGGGTGAGATTGCTGGCGCTCAGCCAACGCCCGCCGATCGTCAGGGCTGGGTCGGGCAGAGCGGCGGCAAAACGTTGAGGGTGGGTGGTGAGGGTGATCTGCCGGGAGCCCCCTTCAGGGCGCGCCACGGTGGCCCGTACCGTGATGGCGGGGATCTCGAACTGGCCGGATTGCTGGGGATAGAGCGTCAGCTCCCAGCGCTGGTGCGACCAGGTTTCGCCATCGCGGCGCTGGGTGAAGTTGGTTGCCAGCTCGCTACGCTGCTTGACCATAACCCCCGGCAGCTCGAACTGGCCGATGCGGGTGCCCGCGGTAAACCAGCGGTTGGTGGCCAGCTCCAGATAGAGGGTGATCTGTTGGTTGACGGCATAGGGGCGCTTCTCCTCCCCCTGCTCTTTCAACCAGCTCTTGAGGGTCACCTGAGTGGCGTCAGTCGCATCAGCGGCCTCGGCAGCCTGTGCTTCGACCGTGAGCAGCACGGCCCCGAGCAGGGTAGCGGTCGCCACATATCCGCACAGCCAGTGGCGGAGTTTATTGTGCCGGTTGCACATGGGTAGGCTCCTTGTGGGTGGCAGAACGAGGACGGACGGTTGCGCCCGTTTGCTGTGCGTGTAGCTGGAGGCGGAATTTGGCTTGCAGGAAGTCACCGGGATCTGACTCCACCCGGCGCAGCCACTTTTCGGCCTGCGCCGGATTGGCCAGGATCTGATCTGCGGTCAGGGTTTCGCGCGCCATCAGGGATGAAACCACGGTCTCTTCCGCTCCGTCGGCACTGCGTGGCTCTTCATCGGGCAGTTCACTGGAGTGATCAGGTCCATCCGGCGTGCCGGTCTGGCTCTGACTGGCGCGGTTGATCTCGTCAACAATCCCGCTCATCACCTGATAGTTGTGGGCGGCTGATTGGCGCACGCTCGGGGCGCTGGCCTCGTCAGCCAGTTTCCGGAACAGCCGGCGGGCGGCCAGATACTCACGCTGTCTGGCGAGGGCATTGCCGGCATAGAGCAGAGCCTGTTCGGAGTCGGCTTGCAGGAATGCTGACTGAGCCAGCGCAAACTCGGCGCCATAGTAGTAGGCCACCCCTTTGTAGAAGGGATCTTCATAGTGTTTAGCCGCCTCCAGATAGTCACCTTGCTGGAAGTACCACTGCCCCTGCTGATCCGGGGTGAGCCAGAGGTTGAACCACTGCTGTTTCAGCTCCTTTGCCCAGTGATTGATCGCAGGCTCTGTCGGCTCTGCGGGCGCCAGCGAGAAGGTGGTGGCCTGCGCAGGCGTCGTCTGTAACAGGGAGAGACCGATGGCTGCCACCAGACCCCACTGCACCAGCCAGCCTTTGCGAAACCAGAGCAGCAGCAGGGCGACGACCGGAAAGAGCAGGTAGTAACCCATGTCCTGCCAGGGCATCAGGGAGTCGTTATGGATCAAAAAGTTGCGTTCAATCCCCCGGTTGATGCGCTCTACGTCGCCATTATCCACCGTCATGGTGAGCAGGGTGCCATCGCTGTCACTGGCCAGTCGCCGTAATGAGGCAAGCTCCAGCGGGCGTTTGCCACTCAGGGCCGGGTCGCCAGCGGCCAGGATCAGCAGCTGACGGGATTGACCACGGAAATAGTCAGCCAAGGGGGCGATGGCGGAGGGGCTGATGCCATCACTCACCAGCAAAACGGTGCTGCCGGTCTCATCGGCCAGAAGCTCGGTGAGTAGCGGGATCACCTGTTCGGTGCGTTTGCCCGCTTTAGGCATGATCTCGGGACGGATGGCGGCGAGGATAGGGTCATAGACGGCACTGTCACGGGTCAGCGGCATGGCGGTGTGGGCCGAGCCGGCAAAGACCACCAGCCCGTTGCGCCCGCCATCGCGGGTCGCCAGCAGATCGCTGATCTTCTGTTTGGCCCGCGTCAACCGGTTGGGGGCGATATCCGTTTCCAGCATGGAGTCGCTGTTATCGAGCAGGATCAGCAGGGCGCCCTGATCTTCGCCAAAGGGGGAGGGTTCACGGCTCCAGGTCGGCCCTGCGCAGATCAGGATGGCGAGCCCCATCAGCAGCCCCAGCACCTTGAGGGGCAGGTTCTTTTTCCAGCCGGTGTCCCCCAGCGTCAGCGCCTCGCGCAGATGGGGCGGCAGCCGCTGTTGCCAGTTGTTCGCTTCATCCATGTGCCAGCGCAGCAGCAGGATGGCGACAAGGGGGAGCAAGGCCAGCAGCCACCAGGGGCGCAGAAAGTGGGCATTCAGCCAGAGCTGTTGCCAGTAGAGAGGATCCATCATGGCGTGTCTCCTGAGAGAGCAGTGCGCAGGCGGTAGCGCCTGAGGGTCAACAGGGAAAAGAGAGTGAGATAGAGGCCGACGCTGACGGCGATGAGGTAATGGTGCAGGCTTTTGCGAGTCTGAAAGCGGGTGCTTTTGTAGCGTTGTGGCTCCAGCTCACCGATCACCTGATAGGCGCGCGTCAGCTGCGCCTCATCAAGAGCCTGAAACAACTGGCCGCCGGTCAGGGCCGCCAACTGTTGCAGGGTATCGAGATCGAGTGCCTGTTCGCCGACGGTGGCCGGATCCCCCATGGCGATAGTATGCAGCCGCACACCTTTGACCGCGGCTACCCGGGCCGCATCCCGCGGGCTGACAAAACTGCCGGTGTCATTGCCATCGGTAAGGATGATGGCGACTTTCTCCCGCTTGGCGCTGTTCTGGTCTTGTTGCCCGTGGCGATCACTGTTGTTGAACACTTTGATTGCCAGACCGATGGCATCCCCCAGATGGGTACTCTGGCCCGCCATGGCTACATCGGTCTCCTGCAGCAGGGTTTGCCAGGTGTCGAGATCGGCGGTAAACGGCGCCTGAAGAAAAGCGGCATCCCCAAACAGGATGAGCCCGAGTCGATCTCCTTCGCGCGTTGCAGCAAATTGTTTAAGCACCTCTTTGGCGGCGTCGAGCCGACTGAGGGACTTGCTGGGGTCGGGGGAGAAGTCGGTCTCGGCCATGGAGCCGGAGAGATCCAGTACTATCATCACATCCCGCCCGAACCGCTCGCGCACCTGAGGCGGGCCATAGATGGTGGGCTTGGCCAGCGCCAGCACCGCCAGTAGCCAAACGGTGATCAGGGCGATCCGTTGCCACCAGCTGGCAGTCAGCTGGGTTGCCCCCTCACGCGGCGGTTCATCCAGCAGATCGATCAGCAGATCGAAGAAGGGCACCTTGATGGCACTCTGCCGGGTGCGATAGGCCGGAATAAGGCGAAACACCAGCAACGGCAGGGGCAGCAGCCAGAAACAGTGGGGGTGGGCAAACTCAAGACCGGCATCAAGCATGATGGGCCTCCGTCGCCAACGAGGCTGTTTGTATTGGAGTCTGGTGGTGGGTAAGCCAGTCGTAGCAGAGTGAAACGAGGCAAAGCTGATCACTGACGCTTAACACCACCTGATCACAGACCAGCGATACCAGCCAGCGCTCCCCCAGTTCGGTCGCGAAACGGGGCTGCCTATCAGCCATGGCATTGTCGAGGGTTTGCAGCAACGCCATGCCAAACAGCTTGCCGTGCCGGGGATCTAGGTGGGTCAACACCTGCTTGATCAGGTGAAACAGCGCCAGACTGGCCCCGGCATCAGACCAGTTGATCGTGCGCAGGGCCGCCTGCGCTTCACGGCGGTAACGCTGTTGCCACCAGCGCTGTGCCCGGTGATAGAGCCAGAGCAGCGCCAGCGCCCCCAGGCTCAGCGCCAGCAGCAGCCAGCCTGCGGTTTGCGGTTGCCAGCTGATGGTGGGTGGTACGGTCACGTCCTGCAATTCGCGCAGCATATAGGTGCCGGGCAGCTTGTGGTTCATCAGTGATCTCCTCCCAATGCGGTAATGAGGCGGGCGAGGTGGTGGCCACCGGTGTCGAGGGTGATAAGCGGCAATCCCTTGAGGGCCATCAGTCGCAGCAGTTGATCTTTTTTCAGCTGCTGCTGACGGGCTAGCCCCTGATCCAGCACAGGGATCTGGTGGGGAGCAATATTGAGCTGGTACTGGCCATCGCCGACTACCCAGCTGGCGTCTACGGCTGTGGTCGACAGGGTCGACTCGAGGGGATCGGCGATGTGCAGTGCCAGCACATCGTTGTGCTGCTGCAAGTAACCGAGGCGGGTCAGGTCGGCCTCGGTGACGCCTGCCCAGTCGCTGAGAAAGATCAGGGTGGTATTTTTCAACTTGAGGTGGCCCAGCATCGCCAGCAGGGGGGCCAGACCGGTCGCCTCGCTGTCGCGGCTGATGGCCGAGAGAGCATGATTGGCGGCACAGAGCTGGCGCAGTCCTGCCAACCAGTGGCCACGGGAGCGCTGGCCGCGCAGCCACGCCACGCCATCGCAGTGCAAAATGGCGAGCCCGACCCGATCGCTCTCTTTGAGTACTTGCCAGCCGAGCAGGGCAGCCACTTCGGCGGCCACCACCGACTTCATCACCTCCACCGAGGAGAAAAACATGCTGCTGCGCTGATCAACGCAGAGGATCACGTGACGATCTTTCTCTTCGCTGTAGCTACGGACATGGGGGCGGCCAATGCGCAGGGTCACTTTCCAGTCCAGGGTGCGAATATCATCCCCTTGCTGATAGTGGCGCAGCTCTTCAAAGTTGAGCCCACGGCCGCGAAAGCGTGACGGGTGGCGGCCGCACAGTAGGTTGCCGCTGTTTAGCCGGGGCAGCAGTGAAAACTGGCCGACCAGCCCCTGAAGCCGGACCAGTGTCAGGTAGTCGCAGTGGATGCGGGGGTCACCACTGGGCGGTTGCCCGCCCTGTGTCAGCCTGTCATGGGATAAGGAGCGAGGAGTCATGGTATCGCTTACCCGATGACGACGTGATCGAGCAGAGTCATCACCACCTGCTGGTGATCCACCCCATCTGCCAGCGCGTCATAGCTGAGGGTAAAGCGGTGGCCAAGCACGCTGGGCACCATGGCGCGCACATCGTCGGGCAGCACGTGGTTGCGCCCTTGCAGCCAGGCATAGGCGCGGGCGCACTTGTCCAGAGCAATGGATGCGCGGGGGCTGGCGCCGACCGCAATCCACTGTGACAGCCCGGTGGCCGGGTAGCGATCGGGGTGTCGGGTCGCCATGACCAGCGCAATGATGTAGTGCTCCACCAGCGGTGAGACCGTCATCGCCGAGAGCTCTGATCTGGCCTGCAAGATAAGTTCAGGGGAGAGGGGGGAGAACCCCTCGTTCTGCTGGCGGGTACCGCGCTCTTCGGCCCGCACCAGCCGAATGATGGCAAGCTCTGCCTCATCATCGGGGTAGGCGACCGAGACCTTGAGGGCAAAACGGTCTATCTGGGCTTCTGGCAGCGGGTAGGTCCCCTCCTGCTCGATGGGGTTCTGGGTGGCCAGTACCATAAAGAGCTCGGGCAGGCGATGGCTCTTGTCACCGACGGTAACGGTGCCTTCTGCCATCGCCTCCAGCAGCGCCGCTTGTACCTTGGCGGGGGCGCGGTTCACTTCATCGGCCAGTACGATGCTGTTGAAGATGGGGCCTGGCTGGAAACGCAACTGGTGGGCTCCTTCACGCTCCTGATACATCTCGGTGCCGGTTACATCCGAGGGGAGCAGATCGGGGGTGAACTGAATGCGGCCGAAGCTGGTATTGAGGGCTTCTGCCAGCGCCTTGACCGAGCGGGTCTTGGCGGTGCCGGGCAAACCTTCAAGGAGCACGTGGCTATTGGTCAGCAAGCCGATGACCAGGGCGCGGATCACATGGGACTGGCCAACCACACTGTGACCAACCTGTTCGATGAGTTGCGAGATATGTTGTTGCAAGGGGTTCATAGGGTGTTCCACAGGGTACATTTAACGAGACAGAGATAGGGCTAGGAGGGGGCCAATGGGTTTTCAATTTCCAGCCGGCACGGTGCGACCCGGCTGGAAATTGAAAACGCCCACCAGAGAGTGATGGGCGTTGGAGTCACCGCCTTACTTGATGGTGGCGACTTTTTGTTTGAGTGCGTCCAGCTCTGCCAGTTTGCCCTTGAGCATCAGGCTCTGGGAGCTAATGCTGGCAGGGTTCATCTGGAAGCTCTGTTGCATCGGATAGTCGGGCAGAGTGTCGAAGAACTCTTTCAGGATCCCCTGTGCAGGTACGAACAGCCACATGTTGTCTGCCATCCAGCGCAGATACATGCCTGACTCATGCGGTGCCTTCTCGAACGGATCAGCGCGCAGGTTGATGATCTGCGGCCAGTTTGGAGTCACACGCGCCGCGTCGGTGATGTTGCCCTCCATGGTGGCAAAGTTCAGTTTGAAGTCATTCCAGCGCACGGCGTTGAGTTCGCCGTTTGAGGAGAAGTAGAGCATGGAGTTGCGCGGGGAGGTGTCGGCTTTACCGGAGAGATACGGCATGAAGTTGTAAC
>NZ_CAWNZT010000349.1:0-19782 GCF_963878965.1 Aeromonas sp. HMWF015
CCTTCGGAAAAACGGGTAATGAATACCAGATCTTCCGTAGAGTCGGATTGCTTCCAGCGCCAGCGTTGACGGTTCTGTTCCAGATCCCAGACGATGATGCCCTGGCTGATGCTGGAGACGATGGCCTGCTTGCCATCACTGGAGAGATCTGCGGTCAGCAGACCCGTGCTGGCGAGGGTCATTTGCTGGTTGGGTTGGGAGCTCTGCTCGCAACCGGTGAGCATTAAACAGAGGCTCACCAGATAAATGGCACTTTTTATCATTTTTGCGGTCTCACGCTTTTGTTACCTGCGATCACGGCGTTAGTATAAGGCGCTTATCACGATAAACCTCTCATTTCACGATGGAACCGAGAGCGGTATTTGGAGTTTGGAGAAACTGATGAACAAATTTCTGAAGGTGTCCCTGTTGGCGGCGGCCGTTGCCGTCGGTCTGACTGCTTGCCAAAAAGACGAGAAGCCTGCTGCGGCCAATACCGCCGAAGTGAAGGCAGAAGCCAGCAAGCCGGCAGAGGCGACCAAGGCCGAAGCCAAGAGCTTTGAAGAGCAATCTGGCTACGCAATTGGCCTCTCCATGGGTCGTTACATCGCCAATACCCTGGAGCGTCAGCAGGAACTGGGCATCAAACTGGACAACGCCGTGATCCTGAAAGGGGTGACTGACGGTCTGGGCAAAGAAGCCAAGATGACTGATGAAGAGATCCAGAAGGTACTGCAGGATTACGACGCCAAGATCAACGAGCTGACCAAGGCCAAGGCCGAGAAAGACGCCGTTGAGAATCTGAAGAAGGGCGAAGAGTTCCTGGCTGCCAACGCCAAGAAAGAGGGGGTGAAGAGCACTGAATCCGGCCTGCAGTACGTGGTCGAGAAGATGGGCACTGGCGCCAAGCCGAAATCTACCGATATCGTCAAGGTTCACTACACCGGTACCCTGACTGACGGCACCAAGTTCGACAGCTCCGTCGATCGCGGCGAGCCGGCTACCTTCCCGCTCAACCAGGTTATCCTGGGTTGGACTGAAGGTGTGCAACTGATGCCGGTTGGCTCCAAGTTCAAGTTCTTCCTGCCGTCCAAGCTGGCCTATGGCGAGCACGGTGCAGGCTCCATCCCGGCGAATGCCGTGCTGGTGTTTGACGTTGAGCTGCTGGCTATCGAGAAGCCGACTGCCGACGATGCCAAGAAGTAATCTTTTCTTGTAGTGAAAAACGGCTCCTTAAGGAGCCGTTTTTACTTGTGTATTCCCTGCAATCGCGGGATAACAGAGCTGTCTTGGCGTTGGGTTTGCGCGCGAAAATAAGGCAAAATAGATCGCAGAATCAAATACAAGGATGAGTCCAGTGGCTGAAAATAAATCGCGTGTCCTGCTGGTGGAAGATACCCGTAGTCTGGCGGTGGTCTATGAACAGTACCTGCGCCAGGAGGGGTACGAGGTGGTGCTGGCCGATTGTGGTCAGCAGGCGTTGGCGCAGTTGCTGGCAAGTCCTTCCCCCGTGGTGCTGCTGGATCTGGAGCTGCCGGATATGTCCGGTATGGATATTCTGCAGATGATCACCGAACAGCAACTGCCCTGCTCTGTGGTGGTGATCACCGCCCACGGCTCGGTGGATGTGGCGGTGGAGGCGATGCGCCTCGGAGCCTTCGATTTTCTGACCAAGCCGTTTGACAGCAAGCGGCTCTGCGCCACTGTTCGCAATGCCTTGAAACACCAGCAGTTGAGCTCGCTGGTTGCCCACTATCGGGAAAACTTCGAGCGTAGCTCCTTCTTCGGTTTTATCGGTGCCTCCATGTCGATGCAGGCGGTCTATCGCATCATCGAAAGCGCGGCGCCCAGCAAGGCGACCGTCTTTATCACTGGCGAGAGCGGCACCGGCAAAGAGGTGTGTGCCGAGGCGATTCACCAGTGCAGTCCCCGCAGCGAACAGCCCTTTATTGCCCTCAACTGCGCCGCCATTCCCCACGATTTGATGGAGAGCGAGATCTTCGGTCATGTGAAGGGCTCCTTTACCGGCGCCCAGGGGGATCGCAAAGGGGCAGCCAGTCTGGCCGATGGCGGTACCCTGTTTCTCGACGAGATCTGCGAGATGGATCTCGACCTGCAGAGCAAGCTGCTGCGCTTCATCCAGACCGGCACAGTGCAGCGGGTCGGCAGCGGCAAGCTCGAGACGGTGGATGTGCGCTTTATCTGCGCCACCAACCGGGATCCGCTGGTGGAGGTAAAAGCAGGCCGTTTTCGCGAGGATCTCTACTATCGGCTCCACGTCATTCCGCTTACCCTGCCGCCGCTGCGGGAGCGGGGTGAGGATATCCTGCTGCTAGCGCGTACCCTGCTGCAGAGCTACGCCAAGGAGGAGAACAAACGCTTCAAGGATTTTGATGTCGAGGCTGCGCGAGTGCTGCTCGACTACCCCTGGCCCGGCAACGTACGCGAGTTGCAAAACGTGGTACGCAATATCGTGGTGCTCAATGACAAGGAGCTGGTGAGCCCGGATATTCTGCCGCCACCGCTCAATGGGGTGCGCCCCCAGCTGCCGGCTGCGATTGCGGCAGCGGTGGCATCGGCTCCGGCCGCCACTGGCGTGGCCAACGGGCCAATTCGTCCGCTCTGGCTGGTGGAGAAAGAGGTGATCGAACAGGCCATCGCCAGCTGTGACGGCAATATTCCCAAGGCGGCGGCCCTGCTCGAGATCAGCCCCTCCACCATTTACCGTAAAAAGCAGGGGTGGGAGGAGTCCAATCGGGCCTGAACCATCTTGCCAGCAGAAAGGGCGGCTAGCGTGCCGCCCTTGCTATTTTGGGGATCAGAGTTTGGCGAGGCGCTTGAGGCGGGCCAGTCGTTCCCCCTCGTTGGCGCTGAACCAGCGGTCCTGCGATAGCAGAAACCAGGCGCGGGAGAAGTATTCCGCGGCCAGCGGATCGTCCAGCACCAAGGCATTCTCCCCCAGCTCCTCGAACAGATAACCATCCTCAGGTTCGCCTGCCTCGGCCATATCGGCCTTGAGCTGGTGCAGCTCTGCCAGTGCCTGCTGGTGCTGACCCTGGGCCCGGGTCAGGCGAGCCAGACTCCAGCGAGCGATAAACGCCTTGGCCGGCTGGTTATGCTGCAGATGCCAGGCCAGGCACTTCTGTTGCTGGATTTTCGCCTCATCAAAGCGGCCCAATTCGAACAGGGTCCAGCCCTGATTGTTGTAAAGGGGAGCCAGCCAGCCGCGCACCTTCTCGTCACTGCTGCGTTCCGCCAGCTCCATCGCCAGTTGATGCCAGCGGCTCTGCTCTTCCAGCGGCGCAGCGATGGCGATCATGTGAGCGGCGTCGATGGCGAGATAGGTTTCTTTCTCCTTGAGCCCCCATTGCCAGGCTTGTTCAAACAGCGGTTTGGCACTGGCTTTGTCGCCCGCCGAGTTAAAGGTGCGGCCTCGTTCCAGCAGGGCCCTGATCCGCGCTCTGGGGGTTTTATCGGTGAGGCGGGGCTCTATCTCGTCGAGCAGCTGATAGGCTTCGGCAAACTGGCGCTGCAGCGAGTGGGTGCGGGCAATTTGGGTCAGCAACTCCAGTTCGAGTTGCAGGTCGGCGGCGGCGCGCGCTTCGGGAAGACGGGTGTGAAAACGCAGGGCGCTGGCGGCGGGATCCTGATAATCCCACAGCGCCATGAAATCGGGCGGATTGTCCATTTGGCCTCCTTGCTGGTTATCCTGTCACCAAGATGCCTGCAGGCCATTGTTTGTACAAGGGGCGCCCGTCACAGAGCGCCCCTTGAGTCATGTTAACGGCTGTGACCAGTTGCTCAGTAGACCATAGCCAGGCTCATCAGCATCAGACCGAGGGCGGCAAAGGCCCCCTCCTTGATGGCGAGCCTTGGCACCAGCGCCTTGGGCAGGGCCGGAAACAGGCTCAGGGCAAAGCCAAGGCCCGGCATCAACCAGTGGAATGCCGGATCGCGCAGGGCGGGATCGGCGGCTCCATTGATGATGATCAGCAAAATAAACAGGGTGAAGGCGGGGAGGATAAACCAGCGTACCCCGCCGGCGGCGACCGCCCGCAGCGGCGAAATGCGATAGAGCAGCATGGTCACAAGGAACAGAACAAAAGGGGCCAGCAGATAGAGCGGAGCGGGGTTCATAACATCTTTCCTGAAAACTGATCGTCAAAAAACCGGTTGTCCGGTGCAAGAGGCGCGGGATTTAACCACTCTTCGCAGGTAATCACCAGCAGCCCGGGCCCGGGCTGTGAAGAGGATCCCGGATAAAGGTTTGCTAGCGCGTCTTAGTGCAACCAGAACCAGGCTGCTGCAAATCCCAGCCAGCTCAACACCAGCAAGATCCAAGGCAGGGGATGCTGATGGCTTACTTCAACCAGCTCCAGCTGATCGTCTTGCTCTTCGGTTTGTGGTGCGCCCTGTGGTTGCCTGGCTTTGGCCTGCAATTTTTTCTGGCGGCTCGCTTCACGGGCCCGCGCCTTCATCTGCTTCTTGTACTCGTCGATGCCTTTCTGGATCCCTTGCGCGATAAGCTGGGTCTGCTCCTTGGTCTGCCCCGGCTTCTGGTTGGCACGGGCAATTTTCATCGCCTCCTGCTGGGTCTCGGGGGAAATCTTGTCGTACTTGGCCATCAAATCATCTCCTCGGGCATGGCTGGCTGGGGAGTATGCCATAAAGGGGCGTATACGTGGCGCCTCCTTGGTGCGGGAGGGGCGCAAGTGAGTGACTGCTCAACAAAAAACCTGATAAATCAGCAGGAGGCTGGATGTTGGGCCGAAGATCACAATTAGCAGAATTTGTGAGTCATCGATGAAAAACGGTCATCTGTTGTTTGTTATATTGGCGCCCGACCCGCTGGACAGGGTTGATAAATAACAAAACAATCAAGGTGATATGGAAATGAATAATAACTTTATCAAAGGCGGCGTGGCACTGGCCGTGCTTGCTGCACTGACTGGCTGTAATACCTCTACCAATGACACCGTTGCACCCTGCACCGAAAATGTCTGCAAACTGACCATACTGCACACCAACGATACCCACGGCCGTTTCTGGCACAACGCTGAAAATGAGTATGGTATGGCTGCCCAGAAGACTCTGGTCGAGCAGCTGCGTGCCGATGCCAAGGCTGCTGGCAGTGACGTACTGGTGCTCTCCGGTGGTGATGTGAATACCGGCGTGCCGGAGTCCGATCTGCAGGATGCCGAGCCTGACTTCATGGCGATGAACAACATTCGTTACGATGCCATGGCAGTGGGCAACCATGAATTCGACAACCCCCTCAGCGTGCTGGAGAAGCAGCGCAAGTGGGCCCAGTTCCCCATGCTCTCGGCCAACATCTATGACAAAGCCAGCGGCAAACACTACTTTGACCCCTACAAGGTGTTCAAGCTGGAGAGCGGTCTCAAGGTTGCCGTACTGGGCCTGACCACCGAAGATACCGCCCAGCTGGTTGACCCCAACAACGTGCAGACCCTGGAGTTCCGCGATCCGACCAGCGAGGCGGCCAAACTGGGCCAGCAGATCCGCAGCAACAAGGAGGCCAATCTGGTCTTCGCCATCACTCACATGGGCCATTACGAGAATGGTCAGCACGGCAGCAATGCGCCGGGCGATGTAGAGATGGCTCGTGCACTTCCGGCAGGGACTCTGGATGCCATCATTGGGGGCCACTCCCAGAATCCAGTCTGTATGGAACCGGGTACCACCAACAAGTACGCCAATTTCAAACCGGGTGATAACTGCCAACCGGACCAGCAGAACGGCACCTGGATCATGCAGGCTCACGAGTGGGGCAAGTATGTGGGTCGTGCCCAGTTTGAGTACCAGAATGGCAAGTTGACCTTGACCAGCTATGACCTGATCCCGGTCAACCTCATCAAGCGCAACGCCAAGGGCGAAGCGATCGATGCCAACGGCGCCGTAACCAAGGACCCAGCCAAGATGCAGTTCGTACAGGACGAGATCACCAAGGATCCCGAGCTGTATAACACCCTGCTGGGTTATCAGGAGAAAGGTCAGCAAGAGCTGAATGTCGTCATTGGCTCGGCAGATGGCTTGCTGGTTGGTGATCGCAACTCGGTTCGCAACAAGCAGACCAACCTGGGTCGCCTCATCACCACGGCGACCAGCAGCAAGCTGGGTGTCGACTTTGGTATCGTCAACTCTGGCGGCGTCCGTGACAGCATCCCGGCCGGTGATATCACCTACCGCAGCGTGCTGCTGGTGCACCCGTTTGGCAACACGGTCAACAAGGCTGTCATGAAGGGAAGCGAGCTGGCGACCTATCTGGGCCAGGTGGCAAGCAAGACCCGCAATACCGGTGGTTATGCCCAGTTTGGCGGTATCAACATGGCGGTGGATTGCCAGGCCAAGAGCGTCAATATCACCAGTATCGGTGGCAAGGCGTTTGATCCGGCAGCGACTTACAGCTTCGCGATCCCGAGCTTCAGCGCCTCCGGTGGTGACGGCTATCCGAAGATCGATACCATCAACGCCGGGTTGGTGGATGCTGCAGTGCTGAAGGAGTACATCGAGATCAAGAAGACCATCAACGTGGCGGATTATCAGCCTGGCAATGAGGTGAGCTATCTGAACTCAGCCTCTTCCGAAGGGTGTAACTAAGCGCTGTCGATCAGGTATCGTCACAACAGTAGTCACACTCTGCTGTCTTCTTAAAAAAATCCCCAGGCATTACCTGGGGATTTTTTCGAACCGTTACGGAATTTTCCTTTCTATTGCATCATATCGTGTCTTGTCAGGCTTGCAGCCAGCTTTCGATGCTGCGCTGGATGCCTGCATCGTCCAGACCGAGCAGGGCATAGATCTCCTGCTGGGTGCCTTGTTCAACGAAGCGATCCGGCAGGCCGAGGTTGAGCACCGGCTTGCACTGTTTGCTGCGCATCAGCAGTTCGTTCACCGCCGAACCGGCGCCGCCCATGATGGCGTTGTCTTCGATGGTGACGAACTGATCGTGGCTGGCCGCCAGCGACAGCACCAGTGCCTCATCCATCGGTTTGACAAAGCGCATATCCACCAAGGTGGCATCCAGCACTTCGGCGGCCGCTTTGGCGTGGTGCAGCAAGGTGCCAAACGCCAGAATGGCAGTGCCCTTACCCTCTCGCAGGATTCGTCCCTTGCCGAGCTCCAGTGCCTGCATCTCTGACGAGATGGGGGCGTCGCTCAGGCTGCTGCCGCGCGGATAGCGCACTGCGGCAGGGCCCTGATGGAGATAGCCGGTATAGAGCATCTGGCGGCACTCATTCTCGTCAGATGGCGTCATCACCACCATGTTGGGCACGGTGCGCAGGAAGCTGATGTCGAACGCCCCCTGATGGGTCGGGCCATCGGCGCCCACCAGACCGGCCCGGTCGATGGCGAATAGCACCGGCAGATCTTGCAGCGCCACGTCGTGGATCACCTGATCGTAGGCGCGCTGCAGGAAGCTCGAATAGATGGCCACCACCGGCTTCTTGTCGGCGACGGCGAGACCCGCGGCGAAAGTGACCGCATGCTGCTCGGCAATGGCCACATCGAAGTAGCGATCCGGATACTGCTGGCTGAATTTTACCAGCCCCGAGCCTTCGCGCATGGCGGGGGTGATGCCGACCAGCTTTTCGTCTTTGGCGGCCATGTCGCACAGCCACTGGCCAAAGATGGCTGAGAAGGTGGGTTTGGCGCTGCTCGCCTTGGGCAGGGAGCAATCGTCAGGATTGAACTTGGGCACGGCGTGATAACCGATGGGGTCTTTCTCCGCCGGCTCGTAACCCTTTCCCTTCTTGGTTTTGACGTGCAGCAGTTGCGGGCCCTTGAGGTTGCGCATGTTGCGCAGGGTCTCGACCAGCGCCTCGATATCGTGACCGTCGATGGGGCCGATATAGTTGAAGCCGAACTCCTCGAACAGGGTGCCGGGCACAACCATCCCCTTGAGGTGCTCTTCGGCCCGCTTGGCCAGCTCCTTGACCGGTGGCAGGCCCGCCAGCACCTTCTTGCCACCTTCGCGGATGGTGGTGTAGAGCTTGCCGGACATGACCCGGGCCAGATGGTTGTTGAGCGCCCCGACATTCTCGGAGATGGACATCTCGTTGTCGTTGAGGATCACCAGCATGTCTTTATGGACATCGCCAGCGTGGTTGAGCGCTTCAAAGGCCATCCCTGCGGTAATGGCACCATCCCCGATCACTGCAACGACCTTGCGACCCAGCCCTTCACTCTCGGCGGCGACCGCCATACCGAGCGCCGCACCAATGGAGGTGCTGGAGTGGCCGACGGAGAGCACGTCGTACTCGCTTTCACCACGCCAGGGGAAGGGGTGCAGGCCATCCTTCTGCCGGATGGTGTGGATCTGGTCACGGCGCCCGGTCAGGATCTTGTGGGGATAGGCTTGATGGCCCACATCCCAGATCAGCCGATCGAACGGGGTGTTGTAGACGTAGTGCAGGGCCACGGTCAGTTCGACCGTGCCGAGACCGGAGGCAAAGTGTCCGCTGGAGCGGCTGACAGAGCGCAGCAGATATTCGCGCAGCTCGTTGCACAGCACCGGCAGCCGATCTTTGGGCAAGGAACGCAGCTCGACCGGAGTGTCCGCGAGGGCCAGGTTGGGGAAATTGCTAATATCAACGCTCATATTGTTACTGTTATCCAGCGTTTAGTGGGTTCGCTCGATGATGTAATCGGCAAACGCTTCCAGAATGTCGGTATTGTAGGGCAAGGATTGCAGGGCTGTTAAGGCTTTCCCATGCAGTTCGCGAGCCAGCTCACGGGCATTTTCGAGTCCGAGCAGGGCCGGATAGGTACTTTTCTCAAGCGCCAGGTCAGAACCTTGTGGCTTGCCCAGGGTGGCGGTATCACCTGTGATGTCGAGGATGTCATCCTGCACCTGAAAGGCGAGGCCAATGGCGGCGGCATAGGTTTGCAGTGCAGCCAGCGTGGCGTCATCGACATCGGCTTTGCACAGGGCGCCGAGCGCCACGGCACATTCAATCAGCGCACCGGTCTTGTGGCGGTGTACCTGCTCCAGTTCGGCAAGCGTGATCTGGCGACCTTCGGCCTGCAGATCCAGCGCCTGACCGCCACACATACCCAGATAGCCGGAGGCGCGGGCGAGGGTACTCAGCATCCGCACCCGGTTGGCCATCAAGGTATCGGGCATGGGGTGATCGGCCAGAATGGAGAACGCCAGGGTCTGCAGCGCATCACCGGCCAGAATGGCGGTTCCTTCGTCAAACGCCTTGTGAACGGTTGGCTGACCACGACGCAAGTCGTCGTTATCCATGGCGGGCAGGTCATCGTGCAGCAGGGAGTAGGCGTGGATGCACTCCACGGCAGCCGCGGGGCCATCCAGCAGTTCGCTCTTGACGCCCAGCATCTCGCCGACCGCGTAGACCAGAAACGGGCGAACCCGCTTGCCGCCCAGCAGCAAGCCATAACTCATGGCATCGCGCAGGCGCGGCGCCATGGCGGGCAAGGATTCAAGTTGTGCTGACAGACAGTCGTCAATACGCTGACGATGCAGACGGGAAAAATGGTCCAGCGCCACTCACTCCTCTCCTTGTTCTGGCTGGAAGGTGGCGAGCTGGTCACTGCCATCGGCTTGACTGAGCAGGATCTGGATCTTCTGTTCGGCCAGTTCCAGCTTCTGCTGACCGGCGCGAACCAGATGAACGCCCTGCTCGAACTGCTTGAGTGCCTCTTCCAGGGGTAGGGAACCTTGTTCCAGCTGATGAACGATGGTTTCCAGCTCTTCCAGAGTGGCATCAAAACTCAGACGGTCGATTTTTTTACTGGCCATGTCCATCCTCGGGGATTGAAAAAAACGGCTTATATTAACATCGACCGTCCATAGGGGGGAGGCAGAAAAGCACTGGCTCCTCAAACTCTCGCTAAACTGGCCGATAATGAGCCATCATTCTCAGTGGATGCATGCTTGCCGCTAGGGTCGCAATAGCAGAAAATTCAACAAACTATAATTAGGCATAAGAACCGGTGACAGGAGTAGGGACGTGGATCTAGGCAGTCTGATAGGGATAGTGCTGGGTTTCGGGGTGGTGGTGTACGGCATGCTGCTGGGTGGCCCCATGAGCATGTATGTGGATATGCCATCGGTCTACATCACCATCTTTGGTTCCATCTTCATTGCCATGATGAAATTTAACCTTGGCCAGTTTTTTTTGGCTATCAAGGTCGGTGGTAAAGCCTTTATGTACAAGGGCGACAAGCTCGATGATCTGATTACCAAAGCCGTCGAGCTGGCAGATGCCGCCCGCAAAGGGGGTTTTCTGGCACTGGAGGCCGCAGAGATCCCCAATGCATTTATGAAAAAAGGGATCGATATGCTGGTCGATGGTCACGATGCGAGCGTGGTGCGCACAGTGTTGGAGAAAGACATCGATTTGACGGCCGAACGTCATGCTATCGCGATCAAGGTATTTCGTTCTTTGGCTGATTTAGGGCCCGCCATGGGGATGATAGGTACGTTGGTGGGTCTGGTGGCCATGCTGGCCAACATGAGTGACCCCAAGTCGATCGGGCCTGCGATGGCGGTGGCCTTGCTTACCACTCTTTATGGCGCAGTGCTTGCCAACATGATTGCGATCCCGATTGCCGACAAGCTGGAGCTGCGCAGCGGAGAGGAGAAGCTCAGTCGTACCCTGATCCTCGATGCCATCATGGGGATTCAGGATGGCCAGAACCCGCGGGTGATCCAGTCCATGCTGCAAAACTATCTGAACCAGTCCAAACGCAATAACGGCGCCGAGTAAGGGGGCAACATGTCTGATTGCAAATGCCCACCGCCTGGCTTACCCGCGTACATGGGGACCTTTGCCGACCTCATGTCGCTGCTGATGTGTTTCTTCGTGCTGTTGCTCTCCTTTGCCGAGATGGATGTGCAGAAGTTCAAGCAAATCGCCGGCTCTATGGAGAAGGCATTCGGGGTACAGAACATCCTCGAAGTGAAAGATATTCCCAAGGGAACCTCGGTGATTGCCCAGGAGTTCAGGCCCGGTCGCCCTGAGCCCACGCCGATTGATACCGTGATGCAGCAAACCATCGATTTGACCCAGACCGAACTGGAGTTTCTGCCCGGCGAGTCGGATCAGGCCGGTGGTCAGGACAAGAGTGATGGCAAGCAGACGGGGGGCGATACCGCGCAGGATGCACAGAAGGCGCAGCAGCAGTCCAATACCCTGGCCAAAGCCCTCGCCGAACAGATGAAAGATCAGATCCAGGATGGCGCCATCGAAATTGAGGCGCTGGGCCAGCAGATCATCATCCGGATCAGGGAAAAAGCGTCGTTCCCGGCCGGTTCGGCATTTCTGCAGCCCCAGTTCTGGCCGGTCATTCGCAAGGTCGCGACCCTGCTCAAGGATGTGCCGGGTGAAATCACCATCTCTGGTCATACCGACAACGTGGCGACCGAAGATGAGCTGTTCCAGTCCAACTGGGAGCTGTCGTCGCAACGTGCGGTGGCGGTGGCGCACCAGATGCTGAAGGTCCCCGGTTTTGATCAGGGGCGACTGGTGGTGCAGGGGATGGCGGACTCCCAACCACTGGTGCCCAATACCACCCCAGAAAATCGTCGGATGAACCGGCGGGTGGAGATCGCCATCATGCAGGGCAAACCGACTGTTTCGTCCCCCATTTCCGTACCGGAAGGGAAGTAAGCGAGGGGAATGTCGATGACGCAAGTGGGATCTGCATCAGGGGGCTGACGTGGATTTTGTGTTGGCTTCATATTAAGATGCCTCATCCGAACCGATTGCTGCGGCCTCCTTGCAGATGGCCGCAGTTTCTATTTTCAAGCAACCCAGGTTTCGACTATGAATCATACTCCGATGACTGTTCGCGGCGCTGAGAAGCTGCGCGAAGAGCTCGATTATCTCAAGACCGAGCTTCGTCCCCAGATTATCGAAGCGATTGCCGATGCCCGTGAGCACGGTGATCTGAAGGAAAACGCCGAATACCATGCCGCTCGCGAGCAGCAGGGGTTCTGTGAAGGTCGCATTCAGGAGATTGAAGCCAAGCTCTCCAATGCGCAGGTGATCGATGTCACCAAGATGACCAACAACGGCCGCGTTATTTTTGGCGCGACTGTGACTCTGCTCAAGAGCGAGACAGAGGAAGAGGTGGTCTACCGCATCGTGGGTGATGATGAGGCTGATATCAAACAAAACCTCATCTCTGTCAACTCCCCCATTGCCCGCGCCCTGATTGGCAAGGAAGTGGACGATGTTGCAATCGTCAAGACCCCGGGCGGTGATGTGGAATACGAAGTACTGGAAGTCGCTTATATCTAAGCGAATGCTACAGACGATGAAACAGGGGGGCTGGTGCTCCCCTGTTTGTCTTTATCTATATGATTATTGATAAAAATCAGGACAGATACGCCTCGGTAAAGGCGTCCTGATGACGCTGAAACAACCAGTGGCGCAGCCGTTCTATGTTGCTCTCGCTCATTTGAAAGCTCAGCGCCCAGGTGGCATGGTCGGCATTGGCTTTTATGCGCCTTACCAGTCGTCCCTGCAGTGGAAGAGGGTCCTCTTGCTCGATACAGAGCTCGCCGTTGATGGGAGTATCGGCCACCATGTCGATGGGCAAATTTTCCACGATGAGGCCGTTGAGGGAGAGGCTGAGTACCTGAAACAGGCCCAGCTCGCTGCATAGCTTGGCTTTTTGGGTGAGACGCCAGGCGCGCGGTTGCGCAAATCCCAGCTCCCTGATGACCGGTGCAGATAACCGGGGCTCGACGAAGCCATCTTCCCCTTGGGTAAAGCTCAGGGGAAAACGCAGCTGATGGCCTGCGAAGCGGGCTTCGAGTGCAAGGTGTTCGGCTTTTTGCAGCAAGCCAAGCATGGGGGCATCGAGGTGACCACTCAGAACATGGGTGTCCTGATTGCTCCCCAAGTCCCGCAGCATGGCCAGCTCATCGTCGGTCAGAATAGGATGGTGAGCCATAATGCGTGTCCGGAAGTATTCATCGCAGGTTAAGGGCTTTGCGACTACTTTGGCAAGCGACTCGGGAATAAGTGGAATAAGGAAAGAGCGATGCTCTTTCCTTTTACTTGCGGGGCAGCTGGATTTTGGGTTCGTTGGCTTGACGATAAATGGTCAGCACATGACCCATGCTTTGCACCTTGATTGAACCGGTTTCACGGACGATAGCATCCATAACCAGTTGTTTCATTTCGCGATCTTCAGAGGCAACCTTAACCTTGATCAGCTCGTGATGGTTCAGTGCCAGATCGATCTCTGCCAGTACACCTTCGGTCAGACCATGCTGACCCAGCAGGACGACAGGCTTGAGGCTATGGGCAAGGCCCTTGAGGTACTGTTTCTGTTTATTGTTGAGAATCATCGCAATTTCTTCATAAGTCAGGGTTGAAAGGGGCGTATTCTACCCCCACTTAGCCCTTAATACTAATAACCCTTGTGGTTTTTTAAAGTCGATTATCATGACCCAGAAAAAACGTTCCCCCAGTTCAACTCGCTGGTTAAAAGAACATTTCGACGATCAATACGTCAAAAAAGCCCAGAAAATGGGCCTGCGTTCTCGTGCTGTTTTCAAGATTGACGAGATCCAGGGCAAGGATCGCTTGCTGAAACATGGCATGACCGTAGTGGATTTGGGTGCAGCCCCCGGTGGTTGGTCCCAGTTCGCGGTTGAACAGGTTGGTGATTCGGGTCGCGTCATCGCATGTGACATTTTGCCGATGGATCCCATTGCAGGTGTCGATTTCCTGCAAGGGGACTTTCGGGAGGAAACTGTACTCGGCGCTTTGCTGGAGCGAGTGGGTCCCGACAAGGTCGATGTCGTGATGTCTGATATGGCGCCCAACATGAGCGGTACCCAGCAGGTGGATCAGGCTCGCGCCATGTATCTGGTCGAGCTGGCGCTGGACATGTGCAATCAGGTATTGCGTAGTGACGGCAGTTTCGTAGTGAAGGTGTTTCAGGGAGAGGGCTTTGATGCCTATCTCAATGAAATTCGTAAACTTTTCTCCGCTGTCAAAATTCGTAAACCAGACTCATCCCGCGCCAGATCACGGGAAGTCTACATTGTGGCTACCGGTTTTAAACTGTAGTACCCTAACCTTCATCGTTAACTGTCAGTCTGCGAGGTTACTGATTTGAGTGACATGGCGAAAAACTTAATCCTGTGGCTGGTCATCGCCGTCGTTTTGATGTCGGTGTTCAATAGCTTCAGCCCCAGCGATACCACCAGTCGCCAGCTGGACTATTCCAGCTTCGTTAAAGAGGTGACCCAAGAGCAGATCCGTGAAGTGCGGATGGACGGTAAGGTCATTAATGGCGTCAAGCGTACTGGTGAACGATTCACCACCATCATCCCTGCGCCGGATCCCCAGCTGCTCAACGACATGCTCAATCACAATGTCAAAGTGATGGGCGAAAAGCCGGAAGAGCCGTCTCTGTTGACCTCTATCTTCATCTCCTGGTTCCCGATGCTGCTGCTGATCGGTGTCTGGGTCTTCTTCATGCGTCAGATGCAGGGCGGCGGTGGCAAAGGTGCCATGTCGTTCGGCAAGAGCAAGGCTCGCCTCATGAGCGAAGATCAGATCAAGACCACCTTTGCTGACGTTGCAGGTTGCGATGAAGCCAAGGAAGAGGTGAAAGAGCTGGTCGACTATCTGCGCGACCCGAGCAAATTCCAGAAACTGGGTGGCAAGATCCCGACCGGTGTGCTGCTGGTTGGTCCTCCCGGTACCGGTAAGACCTTGCTGGCCAAGGCTATTGCGGGCGAGGCCAAGGTGCCGTTCTTCACCATCTCAGGTTCCGATTTCGTAGAGATGTTCGTCGGTGTTGGTGCCTCCCGGGTGCGTGACATGTTCGAACAGGCCAAGAAATCTTCCCCCTGCATCATCTTCATCGATGAAATTGATGCGGTCGGTCGCCAGCGTGGCGCCGGTCTGGGTGGTGGTCATGATGAACGTGAGCAGACCCTTAACCAGATGCTGGTCGAGATGGATGGCTTTGAAGGCAATGAAGGCATCATCGTCATTGCTGCCACCAACCGTCCTGACGTACTGGATCCGGCACTGCTGCGTCCGGGCCGTTTCGACCGTCAGGTGGTGGTCGGTCTGCCGGATGTTCGTGGTCGCGAGCAGATCCTGAAAGTGCACATGCGCAAAGTTCCGTTGGCGGATGATGTCAATCCGGCGCTGATTGCCCGTGGTACCCCCGGTTTCTCCGGTGCGGATTTGGCCAACCTGGTCAACGAAGCAGCCCTCTTCTCTGCCCGCGAGAGTCGCCGAGTGGTCTCCATGGCCGAGTTCGAGAAGGCCAAGGACAAGATCATGATGGGTGCGGAACGCCGCTCCATGGTGATGAAAGAGTCCGAAAAAGAGATGACTGCGTATCATGAAGCCGGTCACGCCATCATTGGTCGTCTCGTTCCTGACCATGACCCGGTTTACAAGGTCTCCATCATTCCGCGCGGTCGTGCGCTGGGTGTGACCATGTATCTGCCGGAGCAGGATCGCTGGAGCCACTCCAAGCAGCATCTGGAGTCGATGATCTCCAGCCTGTATGGCGGTCGTCTGGCAGAAGAGCTGATCTATGGTGCCGAGAAGGTTTCTACTGGAGCTTCCAACGACATCGAGCGGGCGACCGACATTGCACGCAAGATGGTGACCCAGTGGGGTATGTCCGAGCGTCTCGGCCCGATGCTCTACGCGGAAGAAGATGGCGAGGTGTTCCTCGGTCGCAGCATGGCCAAGGCCAAGCACATGTCCGACGATACCGCTCGCGTTATCGATGCCGAGGTCAAGCAGGTCATCGACCGCAACTACGCCCGTTCCAAGCAGATCCTGCTGGATAACATGGACGTGTTGCACAGCATGAAAGATGCGCTGATGAAGTACGAGACCATCGACGCCAAACAGATCGATGATCTGATGGCGCGTCGCGAGGTACGTGCTCCGAGCAACTGGCATGACGAGCACGGTGATACCCCGCAAGGCGGTTCCACTGTGGCTGCCGAAGCCAAGCCTGCCGATGAGGCTGCACCGGTGGCGGATGTCACTATCGACAAAGCCAACGACGCTCCGGCCAAATAATCGTGACTCTCCAAACCCCGGGCTTGCCCGGGGTTTTTCTTTATCAGATGGACGTGAAAATGCAGTTAACCAGCAAGGGGCTCAGCCTCTCTCTCGATCGTCCCCATGTGATGGGGATCCTCAATGTAACGCCCGACTCCTTCTCCGATGGTGGCAATTTCAACCAGTTTGAACGGGCCATGGCCCATGCGCGCCAGATGGTCTCTGACGGTGCGACCCTCATCGACATCGGTGGCGAGTCAACCCGCCCTGGTGCGCCTGATGTGAGCGAGCAGGAGGAGCTGGACAGGGTCATTCCGGTCGTGGAACAGATGGTCCGTGGGCTGGATGTGATGATCTCCCTCGATACCTCCAAAGCGGTTGTGATGCGGGAGGGTTGCAAGGCGGGGGCCCATCTGATCAACGATGTGCGGGCTCTGCAAGAGCCTGGAGCACTGCAGGCCGCGGCTGAGGCTGCTGTCCCTGTCTGCCTGATGCATATGCAGGGGCAGCCGAGAACCATGCAAGTCGAGCCCCACTATGATGACCTGATCGGGGAGGTACGCGCCTTTTTTGATGAACGCATTGCGGCTTGCCTGGCGGTCGGGATCCGTCGTGAAGAGCTGTTGCTGGATCCGGGATATGGCTTTGGCAAAACCCTTGCACACAACTATCAGCTGTTGGCGGCTCAAAAGGAACTGCTTGATTATGGCTTGCCGCTATTGGTGGGGATGTCGCGAAAGTCTATGATAGGCAACCTGCTGTGCCGTCCGGTGGATGAGCGTCTGGCGGGCAGTCTGGCATGCGCCCTTATCGGTATGCAGCATGGGGCCCGCATCATCAGGGTACACGATGTACGGGAGACCATGGACGCATTGCGCGTCGGTTGGCTGGCAATGACGGGACAAGATTTTATTTCCAGATAATAAAGAGAACAGACAATGGCAAGAAAGTATTTCGGTACCGATGGTGTGCGCGGCAAGGTTGGCGAATACCCGATCACTCCTGATTTTGTAATGAAATTGGGTTGGGCTGCAGGCAAGGTGCTCTCCAAGAAGGGCACCAAAAAGGTGCTGATTGGCAAAGATACCCGCATCTCCGGTTACATGCTGGAATCCGCGCTGGAAGCGGGGCTCTCTGCGGCAGGCCTCAAGGCCATTTTGATGGGGCCGATGCCCACGCCGGCGGTTGCCTACCTGACACGCACCTTCCGTGCCGAAGCCGGCATCGTCATCAGCGCTTCCCACAATCCCTTCTACGACAACGGCATCAAGTTTTTCTCCGCCGATGGCACCAAGCTGCCCGATGATGTCGAGCTGGCGATCGAAGCCGAGCTGGATCACGAGCTCAAGTGTGTCGAGTCGGCCGAACTTGGCAAAGCGGTGCGCATTGATGATGCCGCCGGTCGCTATATCGAATTCTGCAAGAGCACCTTCCCCTCCCACATGAATCTGGATGGGGTGAAAATGGTGGTCGATTGTGGTCACGGTGCCACTTACCACATTGCGCCGTCGGTTTTCCGCGAGCTCGGTGCTGAAGTGATCACCATGGGCTGTGCCCCGGATGGTCTCAATATCAACGATGGTGTCGGTTCGACTGCACCTGACGCTCTGGTTGCCAAGGTGCTGGAGTGCAAGGCTGATCTGGGGGTTGCCTTTGATGGTGATGGTGACCGTCTGATCATGGTCGACCATACCGGCTATCTCATCGACGGTGATGAAGTGCTCTATATCATCGCGCGCGATGCCCTGCGCAATGGTCGCCTCAAAGGCGGTGTCGTCGGCACTCTGATGGCTAACATGGGTCTGGAGCTGGCGCTGCAAACCCTGGGCATTCCGTTTGCCCGTGCCAAGGTGGGTGACCGCTATGTGCTGGAGATGATGGAAGAGAAGGGCTGGCGTATCGGTGGCGAGAACTCCGGCCACATCATCTGCCTGGATCAGACCACTACGGGTGATGGCATCGTCGCCGCCTTGCAGGTGCTTACCGCCATGCGCAGCGCCGAGATGCCGCTGGCCAAGCTGCGCTCCGGCATGAGCAAGTTCCCGCAGGTGCTGGTGAATGTTCGTTTTGCCGAAGGCAAGGATCCGCTGGCCGCTGATGCTGTCATGGCTGAGGTTGCCAAGGTGGAACAGGAGCTGGCTGGCCGTGGTCGCGTACTGTTGCGTAAATCAGGTACCGAACCGCTGATCCGGGTCATGGTCGAAGGGGAGCATGAACAGCAGGTGCGTGACATGGCTCAGCGCATCGCCAAGCAGGTTGAATCGGCGTTTTAATGAACAACCAGGGCGGCTTTTTAGCCGCCCTGGTTGTATCTTGTTCAAACGATTCAAAAAATTAAAAATAGCACTTGTCAGCTGAGCATCCTCTGGATATTATCAGCCCCGCTTTCGCAAGGGAGTTGCCGATGGGACATCGCAAGCCGTTTGTAGCAGCCAACTGGAAGTTGCACGGTAGTAGGTCGCAGTTAGAGCAGTTTACGAGTCAGTGTCTAAACGGCGTTGACGGAAAAGTAGATGTGGTTCTCTGTCCTTCCCATGTGCATCTCGACTTTACCGCTTCACTGCTCAACGAGCAGAAAGTAATAAAGTTGGGGGCTCAGAATGTGAGTCAGCACGCCACTGGCGCTTACACTGGAGAAATTTCGTGTCAGATGCTGGTTGAGGCAAGGTGTCGTTACGTATTGGTAGGGCACTCCGAGCGCAGGCGTCTCTTTGGTGAGACCAGTTTTATCGTCGCAGAGAAGTTTGCGGCAGCCAGAGCGGCAGGCTTGATTCCCATCCTATGTTTAGGTGAATCAGGTGCGGCGAGGCAGGCGAGAAGAGCCTTCGAGGTGATCGCTGAAGAGCTGGATATCGTCATAGAGAAAAATGGCGCGATGGCTTTCGATAATGCTATCATCGCCTACGAGCCGATTTGGGCTGTAGGTACAGGTAAATGCGCCACACCCGAGCAGGCACAAGAGGTTCATTCCTTTATACGTGGTCGCTTGGCGGAGGATACTCCGGTAATAGGTGAGAAAGTTAGAATCATCTATGGTGGGAGCGTAACGCCGAGCAACGCGAGAGATTTGTTTGCACAGCCCGACATTGATGGCGGACTGATTGGCGGAGCAAGCCTCGATAGCGATGCGTTTTTAGGAATTGTTGAAGCGGCAAAGGGTGCAAGTTAAATGTACGAGATTCTTTTAGTCGTTTATCTGCTGGTTTCACTGGCTCTGATTGGTCTGGTGATGATTCAGCAAGGTAAAGGGGCTGATATGGGCGCCTCCTTCGGCGCAGGGGCATCGAACACAGTATTCGGCTCCGGTGGTTCAGGCAGTTTCCTGACCCGAACAACAGCAATTTTGGCTACTCTGTTTTTCGTTATCAGCCTGGTGCTCGGATCTATGTCCAGCAACAAGATAAAACAGGGTAGTGAGTGGGAAAATCTGCAACAAACCCAACAGGTTGAGCAGAGCAACGCGCCAGTGAAGAAAGATACTGACGTTCCCGAGTAAGAGTTTTGCCGTGGTGGTGGAATTGGTAGACACGCTATCTTGAGGGGGTAGTGCTCTAGGGTGTGCGGGTTCGAGTCCCGCCCACGGCACCAATTAAGCAGTGAGCTCGGGAAACCGAGTGTATTATAGCCAGTCAGTCTTGTATCGAGAGAGTGAAGTGGCTATAATCTCGCACGATTTCGGACGCGGGGTGGAGCAGCATGGTAGCTCGTCGGGCTCATAACCCGAAGGTCGTCGGTTCAAATCCGGCCCCCGCAA
>NZ_CAWNZT010000350.1:0-3743 GCF_963878965.1 Aeromonas sp. HMWF015
ACAATGAATAAACTTTTAATTGCGTCAGTCACTGTATTGCTGTGTAGCAATGCTCTGGCTTATGGTGAGGCAGGCCAATGGTCGAGTAGAAAAACACAGGATGGCGTGGAGTATGCTGCTGTGATTGATGACCAGAATAAACTCATCATCTCTTGCGATAACAACGGTAAAGATATCGCTATGTATGCCACTATTAAAGGCGTCCAAGTTGGCACTGGTGTATACGATAGAACCTTTGATATAAAAACCAGCGAATCGTACTACTGGACACCTTACGTGATAAATGGAGATCGCAGCATATTAAATTTCTTTGAGTTATGGGATGAAATAAGGGCCGGGCATTCCATTATGTTGGACCAACGTGGACTAAAATTACCAACAGCAAATGCCAGTCAGATATTGCCATCGCGTGATAGCAGTGAATTCATCTGCTTGATGAAAGGGATAAAAAAGAAAGACTATCAGGCACCAGCCCAAGTTACACATACCAAAGTGGGTAATGAACATCGCTACTCGGTTGTCGCTGACGATAAGCATGCATTGTATTTCGCTTGTGACAACACCAACAAAATAACCATGCGAGCAATCCTGGATGGTGATGAGTATGACGCTGAAAAGGGTTCGTTTTACGTCAGTGTCGGAGAAAGGGCTGAACCTGCAAGCGTAGCAACCAACAACAAGGCTTATCTTGATAAATTGTGGGATGGCTTGCGTGAAAATAAACCCCTTTATCTCATTTCTCAACCAGACAATATTACCTATACGCTGACCCCACAGGGAGGCTCCTCTGCATTAC
The DNA here is from genome assembly GCF_963878965.1 of Aeromonas sp. HMWF015. Classification (NCBI taxonomy): domain Bacteria; kingdom Pseudomonadati; phylum Pseudomonadota; class Gammaproteobacteria; order Aeromonadales; family Aeromonadaceae; genus Aeromonas; species Aeromonas sp. HMWF015. The sequence continues at coordinate 797 of NZ_CAWNZT010000350.1, forward strand.
CTGACAGAACATCTTCAGATTTTACCTGCCTCACGGGTGATACCATCGCACATAAAAAGAATGATGCACTGTTAGCCCAGCAGGGGCCGACAACAGCCTCCACATTCTCGGTCAATGTGCGGCCAATCATCCCCAACAAGGGGTTGCCATCGAAAGTCATAACTGTTGTTTCTCACAGCGACCGGGTGAAGATAACGAAAGCTGTTGTTAACAGAGGCCAGTGTCGAGTAAAGTCAATTTACCCATTACCTCAAACTTTAGCCTTTGGTAATGAACTCATGCTTTACACGGGCTATGACTGCAACGTGTTAGAGTTGAATTTATCAACTACCAATGGTGATGTGGAATATCAGTTCCAACCACAAAATTAATCTGTACGTTGTGCTTAACAATAATGTGTGAGGCTTGGAATATGAAATGGTTAATTATATTGCCTGGTTTGCTTATTTCATCCAGCGTAGCCTTTGCCTATGGTGAGGCCGGGCGTTGGAGCAGTGGCTGGGGTCAGGGCACCAGCGAATACACGGCGGTGGTCAACGAACAGAACCATCTCTATATCGCCTGTAATGACACCCGCAAAGTCAGCATGACGGCCACCGTGCAGGGCAAGGAGTACGGCTCTTATGCAGGGCAGGCTTTCGCCATCATCGTCGATGGCAGCCAATACGATGCGCCCTATGAGACCGAATCCCGTGTCGGTGAGAACAACTTCTTCGACATGTGGGGCAAGCTGCGCAAGGCCAAGTCGATCCGCATTTTGACGGCTGACGGCAAGCAGCTCGCGCTGCCGACCCAAGAGGTGGCCTCAGTTCTGCCCGCCACTAATACCCCTGAGTTTGACTGCTTGATGTGGGACCAATAGCTCATACCCATTCCCATCCCAGAGGAGGCATTTGCCTCCTCTTTTTATTTCTGCCATTCACCCACCCGTGAAGGAGACGCACTATGCCCCCCTGCATTCCCCCTGAATGCGAGCCGTTCGATCACCAAGGTTTTTGGCACAAACTCTGGGCCTTTGCCAAACGTGCCGGTCGGCCTTTTATCGAAACTTGCTTGTTGCTCTACTACACCAGCCAGAAGGACGACCTGCCGCTGTGGGCCAAGCTGCTGATCTACAGTGCGCTGGCCTACTTTATATCGCCCATTGATGCGATCCCGGATGTGTTGCCGATGGGGCTGGCCGATGATATTGCAGTGCTGAGTGCCGCACTCGCCAGCATTACCACCTTCATTGATGACCAAATCCGTGCCCGTGTTACCAGAAAAATGCGCGAGCTGTTCGGCGACGCTTAACCCCTTCAAGGAGTACACCATGACCATTCCCTTTTTCCGGGACGGCTTTGCCCTGCCCGTTGACCAAGCGTTACTGGTTCTGCTCGACCAGGAAATCGCTAAAACAGAGCTCAATCTTGAACGCTTAACCCAACTGACCTTCAACTTTCGCAACCCCGGCTACAGCGCAGAACAGGGCGGTGTGCACCCAGTCGAGATCCGTCTGATCCGTGGGCTCGATGGCTGGCTGTTCGATTACGTCACCGACTTCAGCTATCAAGGGCTGGGCCAGGATGCAGAGCTCTGCAAGGAGCTCGACTTCAATTTCCTCGACGGTGAACACTACCTGCAAGGATGGGGACCGTTGCCGCCGACAGAAGCCCATGAACTCTTTCACATGTGGCAAGGTGCATTCCTCGACTACGCGCAGTTGGGCTTTTTTACCGTCACTGTCAGTGGTAACTGAGGAGCACCGATGCCCAAACAACCGATAGCCGTTGAACTCGAAGCGATTAACCGAGAAGGGGAAACGCAGGTGGTACGTGACAGTGGCCTGACCGTACAGGGCTACAGCATCTATCTGCGGGCCGTCGAAGCCAGTGGACTGCCTCTGGCCACTTGGGTCGCTGACTACGACACTATTGGTCCCGCCTACCAACTGGCGGAACGGCTGAGCGTTGCGCTCGCTATCCCGCTCACAGTGCTGGTCCCCGGATCGCTGATACCGGTGGTGTGGGGACCCACAGCCGGAGCAAGAGTAGAAGCCACCACCAAGGCCAACTGAACTACCCTCAAAGTGAACCAACAACACCTCTGCATTTAGCCCCGGTATGCCTCGCGCTGCCGGGGTCTTTCTTTTTCAGGAGACCCAACATGCGTTACCACAAACTCAAAGCCGGGGAATGCCCCGGCACTTATGTCGTCACCGAACCGGTGACCGAGCAAGACCTGCTGCGCATCGCTAACCAGATTGCCCGCAAGCGCTTGGCAAAAGGTACTGCCATCACCAGCACCACTGAGGCCGCCGAGCGGCTGCAAACCCTGCTACAGGACCGGGAGCATGAAGTGTTTGGGGTACTGTTCCTTGACTCCCAGCATCGCGTGTTGGCTTTTGAGGAGCTGTTTCGCGGCACCCTCGACAGTGCCAGCATCTACCCTCGGGAAGTGGTCAAGCGGGCCTTGTTACTAAACTGCGGGGCCATCATCGCGGTCCACAATCACCCCAGCGGCGACCCCGAACCTAGCCACTCAGACCGGGTCTTTACCCAAGCCCTCAAAGAGGCCTTGGCCCTGGTCGATGTCCGGTTGCTCGACCATCTGGTGGTCGGTGCTGAGGGTGTCGTCTCGCTGGCCGAAAGAGGTCAGCTATGAACCAGACCCGAGGTAAAAACCACCTCACTGCCCTCGATATCCTCATCGAGTTGCGCTGTTGGCTTGCCGACAACATCGACATGCAGGCAGAGCCCGCCATCGTGGCTCACCTCCCCAACGGTTATCTGCTCACCCAGGCAGACTGTATCGAGGCCATTGATGCACTGCTCCATCAGCTACGCCATTAGTCGCGCCAAGAAGGAACAAACGCCATGCGATTACCCAATTCCTTTTCCCTTGAGGAAACGCTCGAGAAGCTGCGCCATAGCCTGACAGCCGTCAGCAACGAAGAAGCGCTGACGTT
>NZ_CAWNZT010000351.1:0-1236 GCF_963878965.1 Aeromonas sp. HMWF015
ACCACGGTATCTTTCAGACCACCCACGGCACGCACCAGTGGCAGGGTGCCATAGGCGAGACTGTACATCTGGTTGAGGCCGCAAGGCTCGAACAGCGAGGGCATCAGGAAGAAGTCTGCACCGGCTTCGACCAGATGAGCCAGCCGATCGTCATAGGTGTTGATGAAGGCGAGCTTGCCCGGATAATCCCGGGCCATGGTTTGCAGTTGCGTGGCGAGCGCAGGATCGCCAGAGCCGACGATCACCACTTGTACCTGATGGTGGAGGAATTTCTCCAACGCAGGGAGCAGCAGGGGAACGCCCTTTTGCTCGGTCAGGCGGCAAACCATGCCGTAGATGGGCAAGTCCGCCACGGCCAGCCCCGCTTCCTGCTGCAGGCTCTGCTTGCAGATCTGTTTGCCAGCCATGTTGTCGATGCTGTAGGTCGCAGGCAGGAATTCGTCGAACTCCGGATCCCAGTCCTTGTAGTCGCAACCGTTGAGGATGCCGCAGAGATCCGCCGCCCGTTGCTGGAAGATATGCGCCATGCCGTGGGCGCCAAGGTGAGTCAGCAGCTCCTGGGCATAGTTGGGGCTGACCGCATTGATCTTGTCGGCGTAGAGCACCCCGCATTTGAGCAGATTAACGTGGCCGTAGTCGTAGTTGATGCGGCGTTCGTAGTCGGCGATCTCGGGCATGGCCCAGAACTGCTCGCGGCCAAACACCCCCTGAAACGCCGCGTTGTGAATGCTGATCACGCTGCGGGTCTGCTGGAAGAAGGGGTTGTGGGCGTGACGGGTTTTCAGCAGCAGTGGCAGCAGGCCGGTGTGCCAGTCATTGCAGTGGGCGATATCCGGAGCAAAGCCAAGCTGCTCGCAGGCATGGAGGGCTGCGGCCGAGAAGAAGGCAAAGCGCTCGCCATTATCCGGATAGGCCTGATTGTTCTCGGCGTAGAGCTGGGGACGATCGAAATATTGTGGGCAGTCGAGCAGATAGACGCAGACGTCATCCAGCTCCATCTGGTAGATGCGATAACCGATATCCGGCAGCCCGGGGTGGGTTGGCAACCAGCGTGACGCCACTAATCTGGCCTCATCCCGTCGCTTTATCGTCTTGTAGAAGGGCAACATGATCCTGACATCATGTCCCTTCTGGGCCAGGTACATCGGCAGGGCTCTGGCAACGTCTGCCAGGCCCCCGGTCTTGACCAGCCCCTCAACTTCCGAGGCAACAAACAGGATTTTCAGTGGGTTAATA
>NZ_CAWNZT010000352.1:0-2262 GCF_963878965.1 Aeromonas sp. HMWF015
GGCAAGACCCACTTCGCCACGGCGGCCCACTATGCGGCCCTGCTGGTGAAGGGGCTGATGAAACACCCCCTGCCTGCCGATCAGATCCTCAACGTCAACGTGCCGGACTTGCCCCTCGAGCAGATCAAGGGGATCAAGACCACCCGCCTTGGCAATCGCCACCGGGCGGAGTCGGTGATCTGCACCGAGGATCCCCGTGGCCAGCCCATCTACTGGATCGGCCCCCCCGGTAGCCAGCAGGATGCCGGTGACGGTACCGATTTTGCTGCCATCGAGCAGGGCTATGTCTCGATTACCCCCCTGACCATCGATATGACTGCCTATGACAGTCTCGCCGGTCTGGGGGCCTGGTTAGATCTGCAGGGATGAGGGTGGTGTGATAGTACAGCGCCTGTTAAATCAGCTCATTGCGCAGGATATTCGCGATTTTCGCGTGCTGGCGACCATCGCGAAAGTGCCGCGCCAGCTGTTCGTGGACGAGGCCATGGCGCACAAGGCGTGGGACAACACCGCCCTGCCCATTGGCCACGGCCAGACCATTTCGCAGCCCTATATGGTGGCGCGAATGACCGAGTTGCTGATGCAAAATGATCCGGCCCATGTGCTGGAGATTGGCACTGGCTCGGGCTACCAGACGGCGATCCTCGCCCATCTGGTGGAGCATGTGTATACCGTGGAGCGGATCAAGTCGCTGCAGTTCCAGGCCAGACGCCGACTGCGCCAGCTCGATCTGCACAATGTCTCGGCCAAGCACGGCAACGGCTGGCTGGGGTGGCCCAACAAGGGGCCTTATGACGCCATTCTGGTGACGGCCGCGGCGAGCGAGATCCCGACGGCGCTCACCGATCAGCTGGCCGAAGGGGGCCGACTGGTGTTGCCCGTGGGTGACAGCCAGCAGACCCTGCAGCTGATCGAACGATCCGGATCCCAGCTGACCAGCCGTATTCTGGAGCCGGTACGTTTTGTTCCCCTGATTGACGGAGATGTTGAGTGAAGTTGTTTTCCCGTTTGTACGTACTGGTGATGCAGTGGGCTCGCCACAAACATGCCCCCTGGTATCTCTCCATCACCGCTTTTATTGAGTCGGTGTTCTGGCCGATCCCGGTGGACGTGATGCTGGCGCCGATGGCGCTCGCCAAGCCCCACAAGGCGTGGCACTACGCCACGCTGGCTACCGTCTTCTCTGTGCTGGGTGCCCTGTTTGGCTATGCCCTTGGCTATGCGCTGTGGGATCCGGTCGTACTGCCACTGGTTGAGTCTGTGGGTTATCAGAGCAAGATAGAGATTGCTCGCCACTGGTTTGAGCAGTGGGGGATCTGGGTTATTTTCATTGCCAGCTTCACCCCTATCCCCTACAAGGTGTTTACCGTGACGGCAGGGTTGTTGCAAATGGCTCTGCTGCCCTTCATCATCACCTCCCTCATCGGTCGTGGCATGCGCTTTTTCCTGGTGGCGGGCCTGATGCGCTGGGGTGGCGAGAAGATGGAACGCAAACTGATGCACTATGTTGATGTGCTCGGTTGGCTCTGTATTGGTCTGGCCGTGGTGGCCTATTTCTGGTTTAGTCGTTAAGGATCCATTATGCGTTCGCGTATTTGGCAAGGAAGCAGTGTCGTGGTGTTGTCATGGTTGCTGCTTGCCTGCTCCTCCAGTAAAAATGCAGCTCCGGTAGATGGTGTTGATGAGGGGCAGTTTGTCTCGACCATTCCGGCTCGCCAAAGCGGTGCCCAGGTCAGTGCCCCCATTCAGGGCGGCAGCTATGTGGTGAAGCGGGGCGATACCCTCTACTCCATCGCCTTCAACTCCGGCAATGACGTGCCGTCGCTGGCCAGCCTCAACAATATCAGCCCACCCTATAACATCTATCCGGGGCAGCGATTGCGGCTCGATGGTTCCAGCGCCAGCATGAGCAGCAGCCGCAGTGCCGGTACCTATGAGGTGCGCCGTGGCGATACCCTGAGCAGCATCGGCCGCCAGTTCGGCATGACGCCGCAGGCGCTGGCCCAGAGCAACAACCTGAGCGCCCCCTATGCGCTGCAACCGGGTCAGGTGCTCAATGTCCAGACCGCAGGCGGCGGTTCGACCCAGATGGTGGCTGCGACTCGTCCGGCAACCGTGACGCCGGTGGCCGTGAGCCGTCCGAGCAGCGGTCCGCGTCCGTTGGCCGAGCCGAGTGGATCTGGTCAGACCACGCCATTCATCTCTCAGAAATCCGTTGCTCCGGCAGCACCGAAGGAATACGCTCAGGTCAAAGAACAAAAA
>NZ_CAWNZT010000353.1:0-2875 GCF_963878965.1 Aeromonas sp. HMWF015
CATCTGGTGGGCAACATAGCCCACGCAAAAACAGCCTCAAAAGACCACCAAAACCCTCAATGGGAACAATCCCAAACCTCAAAATGAGCAAAAAACAGGCAAAAAGATAGATTTTTTTCTCACGGTTTCACCTTGTGATACGTTCAAAAAATCATCGAAAAGAACCTGATGCCAATCAGTGACATCTGAGATGCCAATTTTTAGACAGCTAATCATGGTTACGCTAGAATTAAAATAAAATGTTGTTATAAATCAATTGCATGGAATCAAAACCAAACTCACAGCCTGTCATTCGCCTCACCGGTTAATTATTTAAATCTCAATAAAGCTAAAACTCTAATAACACCATTTATTAAACAAAATGCCCCTGCTTGCAGCCAGTCATATTTAGAAGAATGGGGAAATCACTCTCTTGTTATTCAGAAATACGCTGACTATACTGCGGCCCCTCTGTGAAAGCAGCGCGATGACGGAAATATAAAAAGCTTCATGGATTGAGCAATATAAATCACACGCAGTTCACGCAACACAAGGTTATTTATCCATGAACAAGTTTAATAAAATTGCCGCATTCTCCCTGCTTGCTCTGGCCATGAATGGCGGCGCCCATGCCGAAGGCTGGTATGCAGGTCTGGATCTGACCACCTCCAAGATGGATCTCGATGGTGCTGCCAAAGACGCCTATGACGCCAAAGTGATCGACGACCAGCTCGACGGCGGCAGCCTGATCGTGGGTTACAGCTTCAAACCCTGGCTGGCGGTTGAAGGTGGCCTGCACGCCCAACAGATGGATCAGCTGACCTGGGTGACCTCCCCGATTGCAAGCGGCTTTGCCGACACCACCATCGAAACCCGCAGCATCAGCCTGGCCGCCAAGCTGAGCCAGCCACTGGCCTGGGGCTTCAGCGCCTATGCCAAACCGGGTATCGCCTACACTCGCACCGAAGTGGAAGTTGTCGGCAACGCCACCCTCCTCGGTTTCAGCGGTCAGGTAAACGAGAGCGCAACCAAGAGCAAGGTGCACCCCAATCTGGAAGTAGGTCTGGACTACGCCTTCAACGACCACTTCTCTGCCGGTATCGGTTACGAGCGCCAGTTCGACGCCCTGAGCCTGGGTGACGAGCACTACTCACTGGATACCTTCAAGCTGGGTCTGCGCTACCACTTCTAAGTCGCGCCGCGTCAGTAACAATGCAAAAGGGCCGCGGATTTCAAACCTGCGGCCCTTTTTACTGCTCTCTTTCCGCACCCTGCGCGTTAGCAGATCTGGTCTTTACCCAGCTGCTTGGCCTGATAGAGCGCCCGATCGGCACGCACCATCAGGCTCTCCTTCTGCTCATCCTGCTGATACTCCGCCAGCCCGAAGCTCATGGTAGCGGGCGCATGGGGGCAGATGGGCTCGCTCGCCATCAATGCCTGAAACTTGCTCGCCACCACCAGCGCATCCTCGCGGCCGGTGTTGGGCAGCAGCACCATAAACTCGTCACCGCCCCAACGGGCCAGCAGATCGATCTCGCGGATATGGCGACGCACCAGCGCTACTATGTTGATCAGGGTCTGATCCCCGGCATTGTGGCCATAGCTGTCGTTGATCTGCTTGAAGTTGTCCACATCCATGGCGATCACCGTGAAGGGCTGATGGAAGCGACGCGCCCGCTCGCACTCCAGCTGCAATGCCCGCTCCAGCCGATAGCGGCTGGCGGCGCCAGTCAAGGCATCGGTCTCTGCCAGCAGACGGTTCTCCTCGGCTTTCTGTTGCAGCGCCTCGTTGAGTCGCACCAGCTCGGCGGTGCGCTCGGCAACCTGCTGCTCCAGCGAGTGATTGCGCCGCTCCAGCTGCTCCAGCAACAACTTGCTGGCGTGGATATCGCGATGGGCGCCGATCATCCGCGCCACAGACCCATCGGGATTGCGCTCAATGATGCGGCCGCAATCCTCGATCCAGAGGTAACTGCCATCCCGACAGCGACAACGATACTCGGCGCGATACTCATGGACGCTGCCGCTCAGGCAGAGATCGAACTTCGCCATCACCGCCACCAGATCGTCGGGGTGGATCACGTTCTCCCAGGTGAAGACGGTATTGCCGAGGGAGTGAGGCTCGTAACCCAGCATCCGGTATCAGCCAGGGTTGCGATAGACAAAACCGGTATTAGCATGCCAGTCCCAGATGCCATCGCTGGTCACCTCCAGAATGCCATGCACTACGGCCTCGCTGACATCCGAGATCCTGATCGTGTCACTGTCCTGCACCATAGCAGTTATCCTTGTTCTTCCGCCCCGCGCCACCACGGGGAATCGCGCTGTTGCCGTGAGGCGCTACCTTGGCATATTGCAACAGATCTGTCAGCCAGAACCCCACCGCACCACCGTTTCCCCGGTTATCGGCCACTCACGACACAGGCTGAATCAGGGTGGCCATAAGTGTGGCTCAAGCGCGCCCCATTTACCGGATTTAACTCACGATTCAGTCATTTGGGGGATGGGAATAAATGAGGGGATACCCAGAGGCCCCCACAGAGGTCACTCGGCCAGAGTTAGTCGATAAAAATCCGTCTCCCGATGTTTCGGATTGGGGCGCAGAAACACCCAGCCAAAGCGCCGGTAATGGTTCAAGGCCCGCACATTGGTGCGACTCACGGAGAGGATCGCCCATTTACAACCCGCTCCCAGCAACTGCTGGCGGATATAGGCCTGCAACTGCGCGGCCAGCCCGCAGCCGCGATATTCGGGGAACAGATAAATCAGCTGCACATAGCCGGTCTCGGGTTCATCGGAAAAGCTGCGAAACTCCAGCTGGCCCACTCGTTGTTCACCCGCCCAGACATGGAGGTAGTGCCATTGCGCTTGCCCCAGCCTTTCGCGGATCCGCTCC
>NZ_CAWNZT010000354.1:0-784 GCF_963878965.1 Aeromonas sp. HMWF015
TGCGAACGACAGTGAAAGCTACAAATATCTGGCAGAGTCTATCCGCATGCACCCGGATCAGCAGACCCTGGCTGGCATGATGGAAAATGTCGGGTTCGAGCAGGTGGAGTACTTCAATCTGACTCAGGGTGTGGTCGCCCTGCACCGCGGTTACAAGTTTTAAGGTTGCCTATGCCGATGGATGCCATGGTCACCGCGGTGATCGAAACCAGCCTCAACCAGTTGCTGGCGCTGGACAAACAGAGCCCGGAGCGGCTGCGCAAACTGGTGGGCAAGGTGCTCAAGCTGGAGTTGCGTGAACTCAAGCCGCTCTGGTTTGTCTTCTCCGAGCGTCGACTGGATGTGCTGGCCCAGCATGAAGGGGAGGCGGATGCGGTGCTCAGTCTCTCCCTGACCGCCCTCGGTCTGCTGAAAGACCCGTCCGCCCTGACCCGTTATATCCGTGAGGAGAAGTTGGATCTGAGCGGTGATCCCCAGCTGGTACAGGCATTCAGCGTGCTGCTGGGTGAGCTGGATATCGATTGGGAGGAGAAGCTGTCGCGCTATACCGGCGACGTGCTGGCCCACACCCTGTTTAGCGGTGCCCGTCAGGCCCGTCGTCTGGTCGGTCGCGAGCTGTGCCGCACCCGCAGCCAGCTGGCGGAATATCTGACCGAAGAGGCCCGCCTCGCCCCCGGCCCGCTGGAAGTGGCGAGTTTCAACGATGACGTCGAGGTGCTGGCCCAGCAGCTCAAGGCCGTCGAACTGCGGCTGGCCCGCTTTGAACAGCAGGTGACCTGATGAC
>NZ_CAWNZT010000354.1:794-7364 GCF_963878965.1 Aeromonas sp. HMWF015
CCCGAAGGAGTTCAAACGCCTCTATCGCATCATCACCATCCTGCTGGAGCAGGGCATCGACGAACTGGTGCCCGCCCGCTATCAACCCTGGCCGGGTCGTCTGGCCCGTCGCTCCCTGTTCTGGCTCAAGAACAAACAACCGGATCTCAGCCGCGGTGCCCGCATCCGCCTCGCCTTCGAGGCCCTTGGCCCCATCTTCATCAAGTTTGGCCAGATGCTCTCGACCCGCCGCGACCTGTTGCCGCCGGACATTGCCGAGGAGCTGGCCCTGCTGCAGGACAGGGTGCCCCCCTTCTGTGGTCAGGCGGCGCGCCAGCAGATCGAACTGAGCCTGGGTTGTCCCATCGAAACCCTGTTTGACGACTTCGACGAGACGCCGCTGGCGTCGGCCTCCATCGCGCAGGTGCATACTGCCCGGCTGAAGGAGAGTGGCCGCGAGATCGTCATCAAGGTGATCCGCCCCGACATCGAGCCGGTTATCGAGGCCGACCTGCGACTGATGCAGGCGCTGGCCCGTCTGGTGGCCCGCTTCGTGCCCCAGAGCGCGCGGCTGCGCCCCATCGAGGTGGTGGAGGAGTATCGCAAGACCATCCTCGACGAGCTTAACCTGATGCGCGAAGCGGCCAACGCCATCCAGCTGCGTCGCAACTTCACCGGCTCCGAAGCGCTCTATGTGCCTGAAATCATCACTGACCTCTGCCGCGAGCAGGTGCTGGTGATGGAACGCATCTACGGCATTCCGGTCTCCGACATCCCTGCGTTGGAAGCCAACGGCACCAACATGAAGCTGCTGGCAGAGCGCGGGGTAGAGGTCTTCTTCACCCAGGTGTTCCGCGACAGCTTCTTCCATGCCGACATGCACCCGGGCAACATCTTCGTCTCTTACGAACATCCGGAAAACCCGCTCTGGATCGGCATCGACTGCGGCATCGTCGGTACCCTCAATCGGGAAGACAAACGCTATCTGGCGGAGAACTTCCTTGCCTTCTTCAACCGCGACTATCGTCGGGTGGCGGAGCTGCATGTGGAGTCGGGCTGGGTACCGGCAGACACCAAGGTGGACGAGTTCGAGTTCGCCATTCGCACCGTGCTGGAGCCCATCTTCGAGAAGCCGCTCTCCGAAATTTCGTTCGGTCACGTGCTGCTCAACCTGTTCAACACCGCGCGCCGCTTCCATATGACGGTGCAGCCGCAGCTGGTGCTGCTGCAAAAGACCCTGCTCTATGTGGAAGGGTTGGGGCGTCAGCTCTACCCGCAGCTCGATTTGTGGCAGACCGCCAAGCCGTTCCTCGAAAACTGGATGCACGAACAGGTCGGGCCCAAGTCGGTATTGAACGCCATCAAGGAGAAGGCGCCATTCTGGGCCGAGAAGCTGCCTGAGCTGCCGGAACTGGTCTATGAGACCCTGCGTCAGACCCGTCATCAGCAGCGTCATTTCGACCAGATGTTTGCCGAGTTCCGCCGTCACAGCCGTCGGCAGGGGCAGGCCCGCTACCTCTTAGGGGTTGGAGCCAGCCTGCTATTGGCGGGTGTATTCTTGCTGACCCAAAAACAACACATTGAGTGGGGACAAGCCAGTCTCGCCGGTGCAGCCCTCTGCTGGCTGGTCGGCTGGTTGCGAACCCGTTCCCATTAATCAACAACCGCGCCGTCAGGCGCCTGTTCTGGAGAGAAAATCATGGGTGGTATCAGTATTTGGCAATTGTTGATCATTGCAGTCATCGTCGTGCTGCTGTTCGGTACCAAGAAACTGCGCGGTATTGGCGGTGATCTGGGTGCGGCGGTCAAAGGGTTCAAGAAAGCCCTCTCCGACGAGCCGGCTGATGCCAAGGCCGAGCAGAAAGATGCCGAGTTTCCCCCGAAACAGCTGAACGAAGCGGCCACTCAGAGCAGTGAGACCGCCAAACAGAAAGACAAAGACCAGGCCTAAGCCATGTTCGATATCGGTTTTTGGGAGCTGGTCGTTATCGGTGTGGTAGCACTGGTGGTACTGGGGCCCGAGCGGCTGCCGGTTGCCATCCGCACGGCTACCCACTGGATCCGCCTCATTCGTTCGACCGCGAACTCGGTCAAGTCCGAGCTGGAGCAGGAGCTCAAGTTGCAAGAGCTGCATAACGACCTCAAGAAGGCCGAACAGTTGCAGATGAGCAACCTGAGCCCCGAGCTGCAGGAGTCCATCGAACAGCTCAAGGCGGCGGCCCAGTCGGTCAATCGCCCCTATCAGGTGGAGAACGAGATCCGTCCGCCGCGCCCCGAGCCGGTCGCTCAGGCTGAGGCTGTCATGCCAGTGGAGCCTGCAGTGCAGCTGAGCCACGATGTGCCGCCGGTCAACAGCCAGCGGGAGAGCGAGCCGGTGCCGGTCAGTGAGTCCGCAGTAAAAGGGGAGGTGAAGCCATGAGTCAGGCCGAACAACCCCTGATCAGCCATCTGGTTGAGCTGAGAACCCGTTTGCTGCGCTCCATTTCCGCCATCTTGGTGGTGTTTCTGGCGCTGATCTACTTCTCCAACAACATCTACGACTTCGTGGCTCAGCCGCTGCTCAGCCAGCTGCCGGAAGGGACCAGCATGATCGCGACGGATGTGGCGACCCCCTTCCTGACGCCGATCAAGCTGACCCTGGTGGTCTCCTTCTTCGTGGCGATCCCCTATCTGCTCTATCAGGCCTGGGCCTTTATCGCCCCCGGTTTGTACCAGCATGAACGGCGGCTAATCATGCCGTTGGTGGTCTCCAGTGCCCTGCTGTTCTACGCAGGGATGGCGTTCGCCTACTACGTGGTGTTCCCGCTGGTGTTCGGTTTCTTCACCAGCACCGCGCCCGCCGGGGTGACGGTGGCGACCGACATCGCCAGCTACCTGGACTTCGTACTGACCCTGTTCTTCGCGTTCGGGGTGGCGTTCGAAATTCCGGTAGCCACCATATTGCTGTGCTGGACCGGTGTGACCACCCCCAAGAACCTGAAGGAGAAGCGTCCCTACGTCATCGTCGGGGTGTTTGTGGTCGGCATGTTGCTGACGCCGCCTGATGTCTTCTCCCAGACCCTGCTCGCCATTCCTATGTGGGCGCTGTGGGAGATAGGTCTGTTCTTCGCCCGTTTCTACGTGAAGAAAGAGGATGAAGAGCAACAGGAACAACCGGATGTGGAGAGCTGAGGCTCTGTTCGTCACTTGTTCGCCGGACGGCGAGAGGATGACGAAGTCCGCAGGAATAGCAGAACGAGGGGAGCTGAGGCTCCCTTCCTCTTTTCATGCTCCCGTTCGAGGCGTATGGTAAGGCCCCATTCGGTAGATGGTTTTCAAATACCTGATATGTATTCCTTTTGTTCGGAACGTCTCATCCCATGATCGATATCGGTTTAAATCTGACCAGCAGCCAGTTCGCCGGCGAGCAGGCTGAGCTGGTGGCCTGTGCCCGTGCCGCCGGAGTGGAGGCGCTGATCCTGACCGGTACCGATCTGGCCGGCAGCCGCGAGAGCGTAGAGTTGGCCGCCCGCTGGCCGGGCTACTGCTTCTCCACCGCCGGGGTCCATCCTCACGATGCCAAGAGTGTCGATGAGGCGACCCTGCCCGCCTTGCGCGAGCTGGCAGCCTTGCCACAGGTGGTGGCTATTGGCGAGTGCGGCCTCGACTACAATCGCGACTTCTCACCCCGTCCGGTGCAGGACGCTGTGTTCGACGCCCAGCTGGCACTGGCCGCCGAGCTCGGGATGCCGGTGTTTCTCCACTGCCGCGATGCCCACGCCCGTTTTATCGAGATCCTCCGTCCCTGGTTGCCGAAACTACCGGGAGCCGTGCTGCACTGCTTCACCGGTTCCGATGAGGAGCTGGACGAGTGTCTGGCGTTGGGGCTGCATATCGGGGTGACCGGCTGGCTCTGCGACGAACGCCGCGGCCAGCTGCTGCGCGAGCAGGTGGCCCGTATTCCAGCTGGCCGCCTGATGATCGAGACCGACGCCCCCTATCTGGTGCCGCGGGATCTGAAACCTCGCCCGAAACGCAACGAACCTGCTTTTTTGCCGCACATCGCCCAGGTGGTGGCGGCCTGTCGTGGTGAAGCGCCCGAGGCCTTGCTGGCCCACACCCGGGCCACCTCCGCCGCGTTCTTCCAACTTCCTCTCCAGGAGTGATTCATGGCTACAACTCTTCCGGGCGCCTTTCCGGGCCGCCGCCTGCGCCGTCTGCGCAAACATGATTTCAGTCGTCGTCTGGTGCGCGAGAACGTACTGACCGTCAACGATCTCATCTATCCGGTGTTCGTGCTGGAGGGGGAGAATCGTCGGGAAGCCGTTCCCTCCATGCCGGGGGTGGAGCGTCTCTCCATCGATCTGCTGTTGGAAGAGGCTGCCGAGTTGGTGGAGCTGGGCGTGCCTGCCATTGCCCTGTTCCCGGTGACCCCGCTGGAGAGCAAGAGCCTGATGGCGGAAGAGGCCTACAACCCGAACGGGCTGGCCCAGCGCACTGTGCGTGCCCTCAAGGCCAGCTTCCCGGAGCTGGGGGTCATCACCGACGTGGCGCTCGATCCGTTCACCACCCACGGTCAGGATGGCATCATCGATGACGAAGGCTATGTGCTGAACGACATCACCACCGAGATCCTGATCAAGCAGGCACTCTCCCACGCCGAAGCCGGGGTCGATATAGTCGCGCCGTCCGACATGATGGATGGCCGCATCGGCGCCATCCGCGCGGCGCTGGAAGAGAACGGCTTCATCAACACCCAGATCATGGCCTACTCCGCCAAGTACGCTTCCTGCTACTACGGCCCGTTCCGTGATGCGGTTGGCTCTGCCGGCAACCTCGGCAAGAGCAACAAGGCCACCTATCAGATGGATCCGGCCAACAGTAACGAAGCCCTGCACGAAGTGGCGCTGGATATTCAGGAAGGGGCCGACAGCGTGATGGTCAAGCCGGGCATGCCCTATCTGGACGTGGTTCGTCAGGTGAAGGATCAGTTCGGCGTGCCGACTTTCGCCTATCAGGTCAGCGGCGAGTACGCCATGCACATGGCGGCGATCCAGAACGGCTGGCTGAAAGAGAAGGAGACCATCATGGAGTCTCTACTCTGCTTCAAGCGGGCCGGGGCCGATGGCATCCTCACCTACTTCGCCAGGCGCGTAGCGCAGTGGCTGAAGGAAGATGCCCGTTAAGCCGGGTTGAAGAGATAAACGAGAGGGGGAGCCGATGGCTCCCCCTCTATCGTTATGGCTCTCTTTTGGTCACGAGCGGATGATTACAGCTTGGTCCAGGCATCGCTCCAGTGGCTGCCGGTACCCGGTGCATAGTGGCTGGTCGAGCCGCCACACCACCCACTGTAGGGCCAGGGTTTGCACTCGTAGTCGCCACCGTTATTGCTGACCCGTTCGCCACTCTGATAAGCGGTGCCCGCAGCATAGGCCGGGTAGCTGCCGTTACCACCGTCACTGTCACCACCCGGAGCCTGTTCCACCAACGCCAGGGTGAAGCGGCGCTCGAAGCCCTGCTTGCTCCCCTCAGCCATGCCCGCCAGCAACAGCTCGTAACTGCCGGCCGCAAGGCCCGACTGCGTCAGCTGCAGGGAACCCTGACCATCGATCAGGGCGCTGCCGGTGGCGACCGGATTGCCATCCTGCAACAGGGTCGCGGTGACGGTCACCGGGTTGGCGGTGGTCAGCGTGAGGTTGAAGTCGATCGCGCCGTTGACGATGAGATATTCGGCCGCCAGATCGGTGACGGTGAAGTCACTGCTGCTACCGGTAGTGGGCAGGATGAAGTCCCCGCTCAGGTAGGTGAGACCGGTCCAGCCGGAGCTGGTCAGCCAGTGCTTGCCATTGGTCTGATAGACGTTGGGCAACTGGGTGCACTGTTTGTTGTCATTGACGAAGCCGATACCGTAAAAGCCCGCCACATTCTTGTAGCAGAGCTGGCGACCATTCTGGTGCAGCACTGGCTGATCCAGCTTGCCCTTGTGGTGGAGTGACAGCCAGTCAAACTGGTTGATGGCCGAGACCAGCGGCACAAACTGGCCATCGGGCTGACGATAACGGATCAGGGATCCGGCATCACAGAGCAGACCATCAGCCCGCTGTTCGACGTACCCGTAGTACTGTTCGCCATCCTGGAAGGTGAACCGGCAGAGATTGCCTTTCTCCGACTCCTTGGGGATCCATCCCATCAGCAGGCGCTCCTGATTGGTCAGGGCCGCCAGCTGCCCGGCACTGAAGTCGCTGCCGTTGGCTACCCAGCCTTGCGGCATGGTGGAGAATTGCATGAAGTAGTGGTCGGTATAGTACATGTGGCTGTCAGCGCGGTGCTTGCGAGCCCCTTGGCTTACCGAGTTGTAGCGATAGATGTCGTTTTCCGGCTTGTGGAAGCCGTTGAGATCATCGTCCAGATAGGGCAGGTCGCCCTTGCGGATATGGTAGTTGGCCATACCCGTCATCAGGGGATGCCAGCCGTGGCTGCCACGGGCAAACGCGCTCTCATGGCTGTAGGACTTCCCATCGAAGCCGTGGCCAAATTCGTGGGCAATGATGCCCCAGCTGCCGTAGTAGTGGCTGACAAAGTTAAAGGTATCGACCCCGGTGATGCCACCAC